>CAUYTW010000209.1 GCA_963575715.1 Gammaproteobacteria bacterium
AATAATTAAAGTAATCTACTCCAGTAAAGAACATACCTGACTGTACTGGAAAGATACCACTTATATTACACCAAGTTTGCCCTTGAATAGGCTTATCATGGTCTCCAGCTATACCTATTAACTGAATGCCTACTTTGGTTAGTCTACGCTGCTGATCTCTAACAAAAGCTATTAGTCCTGGTGGAGGGTTATTATCCTCAAATAAATCACCAGCTATAACTACATAGCTTACTTGTTTTTGTATGGCTAGGTCACAGAGCCTTACAAAGTTATCTCTTAAATCCTCTTCAAGCTCAGGTATATTATAAAGTTTGTGACCTAAATGTACGTCCGCCGTTGCAAGAAACGGCGGACTAACATTGTCTTGAAGAGAGAATACAGGTTCTCTCTTATCCATTATTAATCATTTCTTTAGCTTTTTGACTAAGCTCCTCTACCGAATCAAACAAGTAAAAGACAAAACCTAGACAGGCTTTATCATTTAACATGTTTATTAACTGTGTTTTGCTTGTGTAACAAGAATAACAGCGATTTCTATTACCAGCTATAGGTACAAAGAAATAATGAAGTTCTTTATTTACATTGAGGTGAAGAGTGTAGTAAATACCTTCATATTTATAAGCCAAAACAAGCCTATGATGACTATGCCATGCGTTTACAGCTTCAGAAATAGTCATTGTCTTATTACTGCTATCTGCAATCAATCTCATATTACCACCTCCAGTTATTTTTCTTAACAGCCTCTACTACTTCATCAAAGTTATTGAAATAGTAAACCTTATTCTCGGCTTCTTTTGCTTTTCGAAGTATAGCCAAAATATTTCTAGCTGTGAACATTCTGAACCTTGCTCCATTTACTGAAGCAAAGGAAAATCTATCTTCTTCATCAGGTTCCCCTGACTCACGAAGAATAAGTACATCTTTATTACTAGCAATTAAAGCTATGATTATAGATGAATGAGCCCAATCATTAGCAGCTGTCTCAGCATCTATTTCACTAAAGCTATCTTTAAAAACAATTTCTTTCACAATAATTAAATCCAATTCCAATGGTTAACTTCAACGGCCTTTACTAACTCCTCAAAACTATCAAAATAATACAGTTCAGCTCCTGCTCTTCCTGCTACATCCTGAATACACAAGTCAGCATATACAAAAAGATTACTAGCAGGTATATCGCAATTAACTCTTTTAAAACAAAAACCAGTACCTACCATCATGAAGAGGTATATATTTTTAGTAGAGTTTATGTAAGCAATTACTGCCTCACCTCGGCTAAGATCCCAACGTTTATATGCGTCTACAGGAAGAAGCACTTTATCGGCTGATGTTACAATTTTAATCATATTACTCCCACCTCCAATTATTTGTTGCTACTGCTTCCATTAACTCTGAGAAAGTATCAAAGTAGTAAAGAGGGTAACTGACTTGTTCAAGAACAGTTTGAGGGGAGGCTGGCCTCTTTAAACAAGCACCATTTGGATAACTAAACACAGCCTTATCCCCAATTATCTGCTGCAAAATCTCAATTTGATTATTTGGGCGTACCATTACAATCAATGAGTCTGCCCCTGTTGTCCAATCGTGCAGAGCTTGTTCTATCGTTAAGTTAGGTATTTTTTCTAGTCCTATTGTCTTCATAGTTTAGATTCTATAAGTTGGATTTCTTGTTTAATGACCTCATCTCGACTCAATCCTTTAGCAATGAGGTGGGAGTAATATGATTAAAATTG
>CAUYTW010000210.1 GCA_963575715.1 Gammaproteobacteria bacterium
CGTTCTTGAGGGTTGCAATTAAAGTCGATTGATAATTGTTTTGGTAATAATGATTACTCATCAGTGTTTCTGAGAAACAACGTTCTTGAGGGTTGCAATTAAAGTCGATTGATAATTGTTTTGGTAATAATGATTTAAGCGGAAAAAATAATTCTTGACAAATATAAAACAAAATTGTAATTTTAATTTTGATTATTTACGTTAGACCTTCTAAAAAGAGAGGAATAAAATGTTTTGTTATCAATGTGAACAAACTAAACGTAACAATGTTATTATCGGTTGTGCTAATCAACAAGGAAGTTGTGGTAAAAATGAAATGACTTCTGATTTACAAGATATTTTAATTTATTTGATTGAGGGTATTGCTCAATATCATTATCGTCTAGCTAAATTAACTGGCGTTGATCAACAAGCCGCTGAATTTACGTTATATTGTCTTTTTACTACATTAACCAATGTGAATTTTAATGCTAGTCGTTTTAGCGTGCTTATTCAAGAGGCAACGCAATTACGTGATCGCCTAAAAAATGAGTATCAAGTTGCAACAAATTCTCAAGATCAATTGAATGCTCCCGCCTATTTTGTTCCCGAAACTACGTTAGAAAATTTATTACAACAAGCACCTATTGCTTCGGTTAAAGCTGATGAAGCAAGCGTAGGTAGTGATGTCATTGGTTTGCGCGTTTTACTTTTATATGGATTAAAAGGAGTCGCAGCCTATGCGTATCATGCTTGGGTTTTAGGTTTTAAAAATAATAATATCAATTTGGAAATGGCCAGGTTGCTTGATTATCTTGCTGGAGGTCCCACCGATATAGAAGAATTATTAGAACAAGCACTTGCTGTAGGACAATTAAACTTACAAGTGCTGGCATTATTAGAAACAGCTAATACTGCTTCTTTCGGTGCGCAAGCCGTAACATCGGTACGTATCACGCCCATCGCGGGTAAAGCAATCCTAGTCAGTGGTCACGATTTGCATGATTTACATCAAATCTTAGAACAAACGCAAAATAAAGGTATCAACGTTTACACTCATGGTGAAATGTTACCAGCTCATGCTTATACTAAATTAAAAGCCTATCCACATTTAGTTGGTAATTACGGCGGGGCGTGGCAAAATCAACAACAAGAATTTGCTGCATTTCCTGGTGCGATAATTATTACTTCTAACTGCTTAATTGAACCGCAAAATAGTTATCGCCAACGTCTGTTTACCTGTGGGCCAGTAGGTTGGGCAGGAATTCGTCATATTCAATCTGGTAATTTTGCTCCAGTAATTCAAGCTGCTGCTGCTTTACCGGGTTTTATCGAAGATACTACGGAAGAATATATTACAGTAGGTTTTGGTCGGCACGTCTTATTAAATGCAGCGGAAACGGTAGTAAATGCGGTTAAAGATGGGCTAATTAAACATTTCTTTTTAATCGGTGGTTGTGATGGTGCGGTGCCCGGACGTAATTATTATACAGAACTCGCCGAACAAACTCCGGCAAATACGATAATCCTAACGTTAGGCTGTGGTAAATATCGATTTAACAAACATAATTTTGCTACTGTGGCGGGTTTACCACGTCTATTAGATCTCGGGCAGTGTAATGATGCTTACGTTGCCATTGAAATAGCTAAAGCTTTAGCTGGCGCATTTAATTGTGGAGTTAATGATTTACCATTATCATTAATGGTTTCGTGGTTTGAGCAAAAAGCAACTGCTGTGTTGTTAGCGCTATTAGCGTTAAATATTAAAAATATTCATTTAGGTCCCACGATACCAGCTTATCTAACTCCTAATTTATTGACCATTTTACAACAACGATTCGCACTCCAAGCTAATCAAACTGCTAAATTGGATTTAGCCGCAGCCTTAGCTGCATAATTAATTGTTTAAATTACTTAAATAGTTAACTATATCCAGGACTGACAGTCATTTATAATGACTGTCAGTCCTAATTTTATTCTGGAATTTTATCATTATCTTAAAGTGGAATAACCTTTGAATAAACATTTAATTACTCTCAGCACTCGTGATACGCAACAATTACAATTTGACTGTCGAGAAAATGAAGATGTTATTTCGGCTGCCGAACGACATAATATTATTTTACCACAACAATGTCGTAGTGGTGCATGTGGTTATTGTACAGCAACGATAGTTAAAGGTGATTATATTTTAAGTAATTATAATAAAGCGGCGTTGAGTGACGAACAACACGCTCAACAATATACGTTACTTTGTCGCACTTATCCAAAATCAGATCTACATATTGCAGCGAATTATAATTATAGTCTCATTCGCTTAGGTAATATTCCAGAAGCTTCTTTTACGATTATTGAAAAACAATTTTTAACCGCGCATGTTATTCGTTTAGTTTTACAACAATCGAACACAATGGACAACTTATTAAGTGCAAATATCATTGCTGGACAATATATGTATCTTATGCCGTCTGATAAAAGTATTAAACGTGCTTATTCATTAGCCAATTTTGCTAATTGGCAAGGACAATTAGAATTTTTGATTTTTTTGCAACCGGAAGGACAATTTTCTCGTTTTTTACAAAACGCAACTAAAGGCGATAGGATGATTGCTGCTGGGCCGCAAGGTAATTTTAATTTACATGAAAATGGTTTAAAACCACGTTGGTTTATTGCCGGTGGTACCGGTCTTTCTCCTGTACTGGCAATGCTCAGACAGATGGCTGATTTTCAAGAAATGCATCCGACGCATTTATTCTTTGGTTTGCGTTATGCGGAAGATATTTTTTGTGAAAAAGAATTAATTGAACTGAAACAGGCTTTACCCAATTTTAATTTTCAAATTTGTCTTTCCCGCGCTCAACCTGATTGGACAGGTGGTTATCGTGATTCAGTATTAAATGCGCTCACATCTGCTCTAAAAAATATTAAACAATCAACTGATATTTATTTATGTGGTTCAGATAGATTAGTTGATGAAATATTGATACTACTTAAAACCTATAAAATTAAATCGGATGAAATTTACTACGAACGATTTACCGGATAATTAAAAGAAATGCCTGAAAAAATTCATGCACTCTTCCAAGAAGAATCTGTTCGATATGCTCTTTAACGAGTGTCCTCTAACCAACACACAGATTAGTAATATCGCGGTTAATACAGAAAAATTGGAAAATGTCACATTACCATGTTGACGTGGTAATAGCTTTTCAATTTTTCAAAAACTATCGCGGTTAATATCATGTTTTTATTCCTAATTTTAGTGTTAACAGGCCCTACACAACTAAAGACAATCGCAAAACCCAATCCCGTTTTCAATGTGTCTGCTGTGGACATGTTGCGAATGCGGATAAAAACGCGGCGATACAATATCGCGGCAAGGGCTAATGTCAATTAGTCTATCGTGGCGCACGATGACGACAAGGTACTATCCGAGTGCAACCGCAAGCACCGTCCTTTAGGGCGGGGTAATTGACAGATATCTGGATTCCCAACCTTGAGCAGTTATTATCTGGTGCAAACGTTCAAGTGCCCGAGAAAATTTAAACTCTTTCACCAATCTGCCAACTTCAGTGATCTCCACAGCAACAGTAGTACCTTCTAATGCTTCCTGTAATACATTAAAATGGCGAATAGCATCAAATTTATTTTTTACGAGTAAGGGAATTAACTCGCTTATGATTGATATCACTCGCGGCACATCCACCGATTTTTTTTCAGGGATTGGCAGGGTTACCAATTCCATGTTTAGCCATCTGCTCAGTACCGCCTTTAGGGTGTCGATTATAATTGGCTTACTCAAGAAATCATCCATGCCCGTAGTCAAACAGTGTTGCTTATCCTCATCGAATGCGTCCGATGTTAAGGCGATGATTGGCCGGCGGGGCTGGTTATTTTCTTTCTCCCAGTGCCGGATCCGCTCCGTGGCGGTATAACCGTCCATGACCGGCATATGCAAATTCATCAGAATAAGATCCGCCAAATTACCCTCCATGATTGCGTCAAGTGCCTGTTGTCCATTTTTCACTAGGGTAACCGTTACACCAAATTGACGTAACAACGCCTCAATGACTTTACAGTTTATCAAATTGTCTTCTACTACTAGCACTCGTCCCGATAATTTGGCGGGAATTACCGTAAGGTCAGTCTGATTGCTTAATCGTTTGATAAGATGAACGTTCTCAATTCTGTGCTCAATCGCGGTAACGAGATCCGCGCGAATGGTAAACCAGAAACGTGAACCTTGCCCGAGTGTACTGTCGCAACCAACTTCTCCACCCATTAAGTAAGCGAAATTACGCACGATGGAAAGACCAAGACCGGTGCCGTCGTGTTGCCGCGTGATTGAACTATCGCCCTGAGAGAAAGGATTAAACAATATTCGCTGCACATCCTTCACAATACCGATACCAGTATCTGAGATGGCGAATTCGAGCGTGGCGGTTTTTTCATTACGTTTCAGCTCGCAGACGGAGATGTGAATCTCACCCTGTATGGTGAATTTAATGGCGTTGCCTACTAAATTGGCGAGCATTTGACGCAGGCGATAAGGATCACCAAAATAATATTGATTACTCGATTCAGAACAATCGACTTTAATCGATAGGGATTTAAATTTGGCACTCTCCTTGAATAATTTTTTTATTTCCTGGACAATCTTATTAGGCTCCAATGGAGTGAACTTCAGTTTGGTCTTACCCGCCTCCACCTTGGCGATATCGAGGATATCATTGAGTAACATGAGTAACATCTTGCCAGAATTGAGGATTGTTTTGACATAGTCCTGACGTTCGGAGTCTGTGAGATTAGGCATCAAGAGCGTTTGTGCCAGACCAAGAATGCCATTCATCGGTGTGCGAATTTCATGACTCATCGTAGCCAAAAAGCGACTCTTGGCGAGGTTGGCAATTTCCGCCGCTTCCTTGGCATTGCGCAGGATGATTTCAGTCTGTTTGCGTTCAGTAATATCCTGAATGAAGCCAAAGATTTTGATTGGGTTACCTTGCGCATCCTTTTGAATCTTGCCCATCGAATGAATTATCTTTGCGGGTGATCCGTCCGCCGGATTCATAACAAACTCATCATCGTAGTCGCGATCCTCACTAATAGCGTTAGCAAGGATTTGGGCAACACGCTCACGATCCTGGATACATGACAGAAAATCATTCAGGAGATAATGCTCGGTAGGTGGAAAAGCAAACATAGCGAGGCTCCGAGCGGATGCCTGTATGCCATTAGTCGCAATATCATAAAGCCATGAACCGGTACCGCTGATTCGTTGCGATACTGCCATCTGTTCTTCGCTCAAACGCAGCGCTTGTATGCTCTTGTTTAGAAGATCTACGGATTGCTTGCGTGCAGTGATATCACGCGAAGAATTGAAGATAAATTGTTCTCCTCCCAGTTCGATTGGATAACCAGAGATCTCCACATCGTAAATACTACCGTCTTTGCGTCGGTGGCGAGTCTCGAACAATAAGTGGGTCTTGCTCTTGAATTGCGCGTGGAATGCTGCCATTAGCTGATCGTTATTTTCAAATCCGCAATCCCACTGGGTAACATTCATCCCAATTAGTTCATCACGCGGGTAGCCAAGCATGTTGCAGAACGAGTCACTGACTTCGATGATATTCCCATCAGTATTCATAATGGTTATGCCGTCGCTGGCGTTGCGCAATAGCGCTAAATTCTTCTCGCTCTCCCTAATTAAGGCTTGTTCAACATGCTTGCGTGCGGTGATATCGTTGCATGCACCGATGTAGCCAATAAAATCACCCTGGAGGTTGTAACTCGGCGTTCCATCGTCGCTAATCCAGTGATAAGAGCCATCGGCATGTCGGAGGCGATAATCCATGCTGAAGGGTTGACGGCAATCGAAAGCTGAGACATAGATTTGTAGGCATCGTTCGAGATCATCGGGATGCACCCCTTCTGTCCAGCCATTACCCATTTCCTGTTCGAGAGTGCGTCCGGTGAAACGTAACCATGGCTCATTAAAATAATTGCATAGCTTGTCCGTGCCGGATTTCCAAATGAGCGTGGATACGCCGTTGGCAAGTGAACGATAAAGATGTTCGGTTTCTAGCAAGGCATTTTCGGTCAACTTACGCTCGGTGATATTCTCATGCACGACTAGGACACCTTCGCTTGGTTTTAGTAGTGGATATATTGACAATATCGATTTTATTGCCTGGCTTGATCAACATAACCTTACCTACCGTAGAAAGAAAAACAATTCTTTCCTTTCTTTTTTGCCTGATACATCGACTGATCAGCATGACGGATCAAGTCACCAGCATCCGTGTCATCGAATGGATAAATGGTTACGCCCAGACTAGCCGATACTGTGATCGATTGATTTTTAATGGTGAGCGGCATTCTGATAATGGCTAAAATTCGTTCAAAAATATTATCGCATTCTGTTTCTTGCTCAATATCGCACAGTAGCAAAACAAATTCGTCGCCACCTACTCTGGCTAAAGTATCCGATGCCCGCAGGATAGTTTGTAACCGGTGGGTCATTTCACATAACAATAGATCGCCTGCATCATGTCCAAATTGATCATTGATTGGTTTGAAGCCATCTAAATCTAAATAACCGATCGCTATGATCCGCCCCGAGCGTTTTGCACTGGCAAGTGCTTGATTAAGACGATCCATCAACAATCGACGATTAGCAACCCCGGTGAGAGGATCATAGTAAGCAATACCTTCCAAACTAGTCGCATGTATTTGTGCCATAGAAAGAGCCAGGGTGCGCGCTTGTACAAGTTCTTCCAGATAGTCACGATATACCTCCACCTCTTTGCGCAGACGCTCCCGTTCGAGTAAATTACGAATTCGCTGTCTGGCGATTTCCACGTTAAGGGGTTTGGTGATGTAATCGGCGGCACCAAGAGACAAACCAAAACTTTCGGCCTCACTTTCGGCCATGGCGGTAACGAAAATGATTGGGATGGTGCGCAGACGAGGATTTTCCTTGAATCGTCGGCAGGTTTCATAGCCATCCATGTCCGGCATCATGACATCAAGCAAAATAAGATCTGGCGGTGATTCTTCGGCTATGGTCAATCCCATCGCTCCTGAAGTAGCCATTTGTAGATCAAATTCAGTGGCTAATAACGATCCCAATGCCATTAGATTTGCCGGCATATCGTCAATAGCCAAAATTTTGGAATTTTGAACCATCATATTTTTTCCTCCCAACCTCGAGTAATTATTATCCGGCGCAAATGTTCAAGTGTCCGAGAAAAATTAAACTCTTTCACCAACTGTCCTATTTCAGCGATCTCTCCGGCAACATCAGTACCCTCTAACGCTTCTTGTAATATATTGAAATGACGAATAGCATCGAATTTATTTTTTACGAGTAAGGGTGTCAACTCGCGGATGATGGATATCACTCGTGGTACATCTACCGGTTTTTTTTCAATGCTTGTTATGGGTAGAGGGATAATTATCGATTTAACATTGAACCACTTGGTCAGAATCTCCTTGAGTGAGTCGAGTATAATTGGCTTACTCAGAAAGTCATCCATGCCTATGGCTAAACAGCGTTGTTTATCCTCTTCAAAGGCATCTGATGTTAGGGCAATGATCGGCCGGCGAGGTTGAGCATTTTCTTTTTCCCAACGCCGGATTCGCTCCGTGGCGGTATATCCGTCCATAACCGGCATATGCAGATCCATGAGGATGAGGTCCGCCGAATCACCCGTCATGATTACATCCAGCGCCTGCTGTCCATGTTTCGCTAATACTACGGTTACACCAAAATTGTGTAAAAAAGCCTCAATGACTTTACAGTTTGTTGAGTTGTCTTCAACCACGAGCACCCGTCCTGACAATTGCATGGGAATTACCGGACGTGGTTGTTCAACAGGATTGATGTTTTCAATCGTATCAACGAGATCTGCCTGAATGGTAAACCAGAAACGTGAACCTTGCCCGAGTGTACTTTCGCAACCAACCTCTCCACCCATTAAGTGAACGAGACCACGCACGATGGAAAGACCGAGGCCAGTACCTCCATGTTGCCGCGTTATTGAGCTATCGCCCTGAGAAAAAGGCTCAAACAATATCTGCTGCACGCCATTTTCAATGCCAAGACCGGTATCCGAGACGGAAAATTTGAGCGTGGCGGTTTGCTCATTACGTTCGACCTCGTGGGCGGTGATGTGAACTCCCCCCTGAGTGGTGAATTTAATGGCGTTGCCCACTAAATTAGAAAGTATTTGGCAGAGACGATAGGAATCACATAAATAACGTTGATTATTCGAACCGAACCAATCCACTTCAATCGACAACGATTTGAATCTGGCGGTTTCTGCAAACAACATTTTAATTTCCTGGATGGTAACTCTAGGATCCAGGACGGTTAACTCCAATTTAGTCTTGCCCGCCTCTACTTTGGAAAGATCGAGGATATCATTCAATAGCGCGAGCAATGTCTGACCGGAACTGAGGATTGTTTTAGCATAGTCCTGACGTTCGGAGTTCGTGAGGTTAGGCATCAGGAGCATTTGCGCCATGCCGAGAATACCATTCATCGGCGTGCGAATTTCGTGACTCATCGTTGCCAGAAAACGACTCTTGGCGAGATTGGCTTGTTGCGCCTTATTTTGTTCGTCAATTAATTTTGTTTCGGCATGTTTGCTTTCAGTAATATCACGGGCAATTCCCAACACGGTATTAACACGATTGTTTTGACGAAACTCAGGAATGGCACGCAATTCCAGAATCTTGACTTCATCGACATTTTCCCATTCAAGGATTATTGTTTGTAACATTTTTGTTTCAAAGCAACGATCAATAGTATGTTCCCATGAATCGCAGAGATGATCTGGAAATCCAATTTCTCGATGTGTTTTTCCAATACATTCTTCTTTTGTTTTTCCTATAGAATTTATAGAACGATCATTAGCAAAAATATGCCGGTGTTGCTGATCAAAGCGCATCACATAATCAGGAACATTATTGACTAGAGAACGATAAAGAGATTCGCTTTCTTGTAGATTATGCTCCATTTGTTTGCGTTGGGTGATATCGTAAATAGAACCTCTTAATTTCACTACGCGGCCTGTAACATCGACCAATGGGTCACAAGAAGTGGTAATGGTTCGTTCTGTTTGATCTGGGCGGATAATACGTAGATCCAAAACATAAGGTTTGCCAAACTCAATAGCTTCTCGTACTGCCTCATCAAAACTTGGATAGTCATGCGGATGAATCCATTGCTGATGTTCAGGATAAGAGATTGGCCCGAATTTTGGATCCAGACCCCAGATATTGAACATTTCTTTTGACCATTCTGCTTTTTGACTCCCAACATCATAGCTCCAAGTACCAAAACCAGTTTTGCTCTGAATATCATTTAAGAGCCTTTCAGTCTCTCGAATAGCGATTTCTATTCGCCGCCGCTCGGTAAGATCCTGAATGATGCTGTGCAATTCGATAATCTGGCCATCCTCATTGCGCACGGATTCACCCATGATAACAATCCAACGATGTGTTCCATCGGTGCGCACCACCTCAGCATCACATTCATAGGCATCACCGTTAGCTAAACATTTTTCCACGGCAGCGGCGAGCGGCACCCAGCTTTCCGGCGTGAAATATTTCTGAACTTCAGGATACATCGCAGGAAGTAAAGTTGGATCACGACCGTAGATGGAAAAGATTTCTTCTGACCAAATATGCGAATTGGTTTTAATGTTCCACTGCCAAGTCCCAATTTTAGCGAAAGACTGTGATTTTTTAAGTTTTCTTTCATTCACTATCAACGCCATTTCCATTTTCTTACGCATTGTTGTATCCACATAAGCGATAATTACACCATAATCAAGATGATTTGCAGGAATGGCACTGACTGAAATCCAAATAATGCCTTCCGACTTGATAATGCCCATTGCTACATCATGAATCAGTTGATGCTCTTTCAACGCACGCACACTGGCGTATTCGTCTAATGGCATCGGCGAGGTTTCTCGGAGACACTAATGAGGATCGCACTAATAAATAACCCAAGTTGCTACCTATTATGATAGATAACCAAATAGCGCCTTTCCCTTTGGGAGAGAGGTTGGGGTGAGGGACATTTTGACTAATGTTGACGAAATTATCCCTCACCCCCGGCCCCTCTCCCAAAGGGAGAGGGGAGAAAGGCAAATAGGTAGCAACTTGAGTTAAATACGAATATGCAAACGACGATGAAATATACTTTTTTGGCTTTTAGGTTACCGTTCATAATTGGTGATTAATTTTTTGGTATAGTTGTTTTATGTAAGATGTCACGTACCTTCATTATGTAATATTCTGTATTTTTACGTTCAGTCATATCACGCGCAACCAGTATAATTTTCCATTGACCGTTAAAGCATACACCAGAAACAGAGAATTCGATAGTAATTTTTTTTCTATCCTTGCGTAATAAATGAGCCTCGGTTATTCCAGTAATTGACTTTATTTTTCCGGTTTCATGCAACTCATGAAACATATTATGAACGGGAACTATCGGTAGCGAAAATAATTCGTGCAATTCAAGCCCAATGGCTTCGGAAGAAATATATCCGAAAATACGTTCAGCAGCATTATTCCAAAATGAAATATATTCATTTTGGTTTATCATAATAATGGCATCCTGTATTACGGAAATAGCTAAAGTGCGTGCTTGCACGAGTTCTTCCAGATAATCACGGTAAGCCTCAATCTCTTTGAGTAGATGCTCCCGTTCGAGCACATTACGAATTCGGTATTGGGCGATTTCTATGTTAATAGGCTTGGTGATGTAATCGGTGGCACCTAGGGATAAGCCAGTAATCTCAGCATTGAGTTCTACCATGGCGGTAATAAAAATTATCGGGATTTTTTGAAAACGAGGATCTGCTTTGAATTGTCGGCAAACCTCGTAACCATCCATCACTGGCATCATCACGTCGAGTAGAATTAAATCGGGCGGTGTTTCTTCAGCTAATTTAAATCCCATTGCTCCAGAGGTAGCAATTTGTAGATCGAATTCTATGCTCAATACAGATCCTAACGTCAGCAAATTTATCGGCATATCGTCGATAGCCAAAATTTTAGAACGTTGAACAGTCATATAGTTTCTCTATAGTCGTAGCGGGTTGTGATGAGTAATTGCAATGTTCAATCATTTCGTTGCAACATAGCCCGATTTCCCGGACTCAGGCTGGTAAACCAAGTTTTTAAAGCACCAGCCTTTAGGCGTGGGGTAATTTATAATAATTGTGTATGCAAGAATTTGTTCGATACTATCGGGCACCAGGATAATCCCCAGAGCAGGATAACTGATATGAGGTCTGTATGCTTACTATTGTTGCGGCAAATAATGATTTAGTGGAAATTTTGAAAAACAAGATTTTTACTTTATAAACATGGATATATGGCCAATACGATTAGCAAAAGTCGGATTAATAGAGGGAATGGATATAGAAGAAGGATATAGAATAGGAGTTACGCAGTTAAAAAATAGGAAGTCATTCTGCGCGTAGCGAAGCGGAGTCGCAGAATCCATCTACATACTACACATAGATTCTGCGACTCTGGTCGCTAACGCGACCTCCGCGCAGAATGACAGAAAAAAATCAATCCTTTTGCCTTTCTCCCCTCTCCCTTTGGGAGAGGGGCTATTTTGTTATCCACTATAACAGGTAGCAACTTGGGTTAGAAAAAATTTTTATTTTTTGCTAACATAATAGTTGATATACGGGTGCCAAATGGGTGTATGCTAAATTTGTTAACAGTATTTTTTAGCCTTCTATTAAGGAGTACCTCAGTTGAAAGGTATCAGTGATATTAAAATTATCGGTGTGGATGAGAAACGTCCACCCATCATCCGAAAAGAACCATATATCGATCTCTATTTAAGGCTTTCCCATGAGGCACCATCGGATTGGTGTGAACAATTCAATAAACTTGCGCAGAGAATGGTACCTCAGGTAAAAATCGACGGAAAAGGGATTTTTATAGAAACGTATGTTAGAGAAATGAATCAAGTCGTCGATCATTTCGAAAGCATTAAAAAAATTGTGCTTGCCTGTAACAACCAATATATTGAGTTAATTCAACAGATGCAAGTAGCCGCAGATAAAAAAAATTCGGACTTGCAAGGCGAGGGAGGACAACAGGGAAAATTGAATGCGATTATCGCCAATTTAAAATTTGACGATTGAGTTTGAACGTGTTGGCTACTCACTTAGGAACGAAAATTGATTAATTTATGTCGTAGTCGTAGAGTGGACAAGCATCTTTTTACCTGTACACGCGATTACATCAATTCCGTATTGGCAATGATCAGGAAAGATATAAATTCAGAGACAGGTCTATTTTCGTATTTCAAGTCGTAACTGTCCTTCCATCACGGAAAGATTTATCTGACTTTTGAGTATATCAAGTACCGCTTGTCCGGCCAGGGCGCGGCGCCAGCCATGAAGGAGGGGAATATTAGTTTCACCCGATATCAATGCCTCCAAATCACGGCGGCTCGTCAAACTTGCAAGACTGACGCGATGCGCAACACATTGCAGGCGCACTACCGCCAATAAACAATCCACTAAGGCTTCTTGCTCCATGGTCAGGGCGCTATGGGACGGTAGAGTCTGTGGGGAAGAGGTATTACCTTCCTTCTCAGCACGAAGCAGCTTCAGTAGCTCTTGACCATAATGTTTCATTATCCCTGGTTCCATGCCCTGAATTTTGCGCAAGTGATCTTGATTCACTGGAGAATGACGAGCAAGCTCCAATAAAGTCGCATCGGAGATTATCCAGCGCCGTGGTAAATTTTTAACGCGGGCTTGTTGCTCGCGCCAGGCGGCGAGGCGCTGCAACAAAACGAAGGAACGACCTTGCAGAGCTTGTGCGCCATGTACCCGTCGCCAGGCCTCCGTTGGCGCGGTCCCATACCCCGCCGGGTTGGACAAGGCGAGGAAATCTTCCTTCAACCAGCTTAATCGTCCGTCTTGTTCCAGACGTTTCTGTATTAAGGGATAAACTATCGCTAAATAACGTACATCATCGGCGGCATAGCGTAATTGACCCGCATCAAGGGGGCGCGCGGTCCAGTCAGTGCGGGTATGGGCTTTGTCCAGATGAATTTTGCACTCCGCCGCGATGAGAGCACCATAACCTACCTGATCACCATGGCCCAGTAGCGTTGCGGCAATCTGCGTATCAAATAATGGAGCAATTGGCCTGCCGCATAGCTCGTAAAAAATTTCTAAATCTTGGCGTCCCGAATGTAGAACTTTGGTAATCTCGGAATTACACAATATTTCCCATAATGGCTCCAAATTGGTTAATACCAGTGGATCGATAATAGCTAATACTGAATTCGTCGCTATCTGAATCAGGCATAGCTGAGGCAGGTAAGTCTTTTCCCGAAAAAATTCGGTATCCACGGCGATAAAATCACTATGTCGTAATTGTGCGCTCAGTTGATTCAGGGCATCTGGAGTATCAATATAGTCCACTTTTTCGGACATGCCATCTTTACAGCATTGAGTTGTCATCATGAAACCATTGTGACCAGCAATAATGCTCCCAATGGCGGAAGATTCAATTTCAAAGAATAAGGGCGTCCCATCCAGGAAAGATCATCTGCGTTGACTATTCCCCCATTGCCTACCCCGCTGCCACCATAACAAACTGCGTCGGTATTAAGAACTTCGCGGTAAATTCCTCCTTCAGGAACACCTACACGATAGTCATAACGTACCACCGGAGTAAAATTAAGCACTACCATTACGTATTGCTTGCCATCACGACGCAGGAAACTTAATACCGACTGCGCGGCATCACAGCAATCGATCCATTCAAATCCTTCTCCCGAGAAATCATAGCGGTGAAGAGGCGAAAGATTGCGATAGAGATGGTTAAGATCCGTTACGAGCCGCATTATCCCTCGGTGATTGGCATCCTCTAAAAGCATCCAATCCAAGGGCTGATCATGATTCCATTCGCGTTCTTGCCCAAATTCCGCCCCCATGAAAAAAAGTTTCTTGCCAGGATGGGTATAAACCCAAGCGTGCAACAATCGCAAGTTGGCGAATTTTTGCCAGCCATCACCCGGCATTTTGCTAAGAAGGGAACGCTTGCCGTGTACTACTTCATCGTGCGAAAGTGGGAGAGCAAAATTTTCCGTGAAAGCATAAAGCAAACCAAAAGTAAGATTCTGATGATGGTAATGACGGTAGATCGGATCTTGAGAAAAATAATTTAGAGTATCGTGCATCCAACCCATGTTCCATTTTAGGGTAAAGCCCAATCCACCAAGCCAGGTAGGACGTGAAACCATTGGCCAGGCGGTGGACTCTTCGGCAATTATCATGACTCCTGGGTGACGACCATGAAGCATAGTGTTAAGCTCGCGCAAAAAATCGATTGCTTCCAAATTTTCGCGTCCACCATGACGATTTGGTAGCCACTCACCGGGATTGCGAGAATAATCAAGGTAAAGCATCGACGCCACCGCGTCCACGCGGAGACCGTCCAAATGAAATTCCTCAATCCAATATAATGCGCTCGCAAGCAATAAATTTTTTACCTCGTTGCGGCCATAATTGAAAATTAGTGTTCCCCAATCACGATGTTCTCCCAGGCGGGGATCTTCATGCTCGTAGAGGGGGGTACCATCGAAACGCGCTAGACCGTGGGGATCTTTTGGAAAATGCGCGGGAACCCAGTCCAGGATTACTCCCAGTCCATGACGGTGGCAATAATCAACAAAATAACGAAAATCATCGGGATTGCCGAATCGACTTGTTGGCGCAAAATAGCCAAGGCTTTGGTAACCCCAGGAACCATCGAAGGGATATTCGGTAATCGGGAGCAATTCGATATGGGTAAAACCGAGTGCATTGACATGATCGACAATTCGATGAGCCAAGTCGCGGTAATTGAGAAAATGGCCATCATCACCGCGTTGCCAAGAACCGAGATGTATTTCATAAATCGCTACTGGATCGCGTTGCCAATTCTCCTCAGGACGTGATGCTTGCCATTTTTCATCGCCCCAGGCATAACGACTTGACGCGGCGACCATGCAGGCCGTAGCTGGACGTAATTCAAATTGTTGCGCGTAAGGGTCTGATTTTAGGTGCAGGGTACCGTGCTCGCGATTGCGAATCTCTAACTTGTATAAAGCCCCGGCACCAAGCCCGGGGATAAATAACTCCCACACGCCACTTCCACCACGAACTCGCATAGGATGAACACGTCCATCCCATTGATTGAAATCTCCGACCACGCTCACGCGCGCGGCGTTGGGTGCCCAGGTTGCAAACAAAACTCCTTCGATTCCATCCGCTACCCATGGGTGAGCACCGAGAAATTGATAAACATGCCAGTGATGACCTTCGCTAAAGAGGTGCAGGTCAAATTCTGGAATTTGAGGCAGAAATCGATAAGGGTCATATTGAGTACGGAAATGTCCCTCATGGTCGCGCCAACGTACTTGATAGTGTCGGACTAGTAATCCCAGAGGTCCGCGCCATTCAAACAGATTGGTATCATACAGACGTGCCATAGGCAGAGCATCCGTGCCATTGATGAGTTCCACGCTTATCGCTGCCGGCAAGAAAACCCGCGCCACTTCTTCATCGCCATGGAGATGTAGGCCCAGAACGGTAAACGGATCATGGTGACGCGCTTCGAGAATGCGCCGTTGGGCATCTGGGATTTTATTATTCACGTTCGGGGACTCCTACCAACATCCAACAAAATAATTGTTATTATTAATTATAGAAGTTACGCAGTTGAATTTGTAACTCTATACAGGATTGAGTTTTTTTCTGCCATTCTGCGCGGAGGTCGCGTTAGCAAGCACAGTCGCAGAACGCAGAATCTATGTAGATGGATTCTGCGACTCCGCTTCGCGCAGAATGACTTCCTATTTTTCAACTGCGTAACTCCTATCCTAAATTTAGAGTAATTGTTATCACAGAACAGATAGAGAATACTTCATGACCAGCAACCTTACTCCCAAACCTCGTTTTGTAAGTCGCTTGACGCGCAACACTCTGGCCTTGATCCTGGCTGGCGGTCGTGGTTCACGCCTCATGCAGCTTACCCAATGGCGCGCCAAGCCTGCGATGCCCTTCGCAGGAAAATTCCGCATCATCGATTTTCCACTATCCAATTGTATAAATTCCGGTATTCGGCGTATCGGTGTATTGACACAATATATGGCCCATCCCTTAATCCTCCATATTCAACAGGGATGGGGTTCAGGACGCCCCGAATTTGGTGAATTCGTGGAACTGCTTCCCGCCCAGCAGCGAACCGGAGCTTCATGGTATGCCGGAACCGCTGATGCGATCTATCAGAATATCGACATTATTCGTCGCCACGATCCCGAGTATGTGCTTATCCTGGCCGGAGATCACGTTTACAAGATGGATTATGGTGAAATGGTCGCTCACCATGTTAAACATCAGGCCGATATGACGGTGGGTTGCATCGAATTATCGACTGCCCAGGCAAAGGGTCTTGGCATCATGACTGTGGATGAAAACGGGTGGGTAATTCGTTTTGCCGAAAAGCCTGAAAACCCCGAATCTATTCCCGGGCGCGAGGGAATAGCTTTGGCGTCAATGGGTATCTATGTTTTTAATACTCATTTTCTTTACGAGCAGCTCATTCGAGATCATGACCTACGCAACTCCAGCCATGATTTTGGCAAAGACATTCTGCCGTATATCATTAATAAGTACCGGATTCACGCTTATCCCTTTCGGGATGTACAGAGTGGGGAACAAGCCTATTGGCGTGACGTTGGAACGGTAGATGCTTTCTGGGAGGCTAATCTGGAATTAATCGGAGTTGCTCCTGAACTCAACCTTTATGACGATACTTGGCCGATTTGGACCTATCAGGCGCAACTCCCGCCGGCGAAATTTGTTTTTGATGATGATAATCGTCGTGGCATGGCGGTAGATTCCATGGTTTCCGGTGGTTGCATCATGTCTGGATCAACGATTCGGCATTCACTGTTATTTTCTAATGTCAAAGTCCATTCTTACGCCCAGGTGAAAGATTCTGTGATTCTACCTAACGCTGACATTGCGCGTTATGCCGTCGTCAAGCGTGCGGTCGTTGATGAAGGCTGCATGATCCCGCAAGGCATGACGATTGGAGTGAATCTGGAAGAAGACCGTCGCCGTTTTCATGTTACAGAAAACAATGTGGTGTTGGTCACCCCCGATATGCTCGGCCAGGAATTAAATCATGTTCGCTGAAGATGGTGTGCTGGTGATGCTATGATGGCAATCCATCATTAATTCTAAGTACTGAAAGTGGCAAATGCAGATCCGATATGGATAATTACGAAACGGTTGGTCGCAATACGCTGCGTTGCAGCATTGGCGAAAAAAGCTACACCGCAAAGTGAGTCATTTAGGCCGCGTAAAGGCTGACCGCCGCAACGGTTACAAAACCCTCTCCTTTCCTCATAGCCCTTAAGGGCGAGGTTTTTCGGAGACTCTGATGATGAAAAAAAACATAATCATCACAATATGGAAATGGTTAAATTCTTCCATTTTGCGCAAATTCATGGTGGTATACATTGCCGTTTTGCTAGGAACAAGCTGGATGGCCAACCGAATCATTGAATATGTTGATAAATTTAAAGAATATGCCTTAAATAGTACAATCCAAGATCTTGCCACGCATTTAAATTTAATCGAAAGGGCTGAAATAAGAAAACTTCTCGTCGGCGTCAACAGTATTGCCGATAATACTGAATACCAATCTTTATTTGAAATACGTAATCGTGAACTGCTTTATCAACGTGTAAATCCGCTGTTCAACATTCTACGTGACTCTGGCCAAATCACTCATTGGTATTTTATTGAACAAAATGGAACGTGTTTTCTGCGAGTGCATGATCCAAAATTTTATGGGGACCAAATTAATCGGGCGACGTTTTCCCAGGCATCAACAACTCAAAGTCCCTCGGCTGGTATCGAGCTTGGTAAAACGGCGTTCGCGCTCCGGGTAGTAGTGCCTTTTAAAAAGGAAAATAATGAACTTTTAGGTTTTTTGGAATTCGCTCAAGAGATCGATCACTTCCTGAATGAAATGCAATTAGAACAAGGTATTGAACTTGCAATGCTGGCACCTAAGTCAGGTTTGAGTATTCCTGACTGGCAAAAAATCCGCCATCTGAATGATCAATCGACTAATGAAAAATTTTTCCCCGAGTATCTCATTGTAGGACAAACGAGTCCATGGCTCGAATCTTCTTTTTCCAATTATTTTAATATAATTTCACAAACGTTGAAAAATAATAAGACGCTTAATCTTGATATAAAAACGCAGGACCATGCTTATTTAATCAGCAACTTTCCTATACATGATACCAATGGCGTTAAAGTTGGTCATATCCTGGTTAGAATTGAAACTGATAAATATGTTGACATGCTGAAAAAACATCATGACATGATATTATACAGCTTAGAGGCCATGATGTTGATATCTTTTAGCCTTGCTGGAATCTTCCTTTTTTATTATTTTCTTGGACCATTAAATAAATTAAAGAAATTTATGTTGCACATTCAAAACGGAGAACTTCATCAAATTCAGTTTAACCAATTTTCCAGGGACGAAATAGGCGATCTTCAAAACGTTTTCTTATCCATGCAACAGAGAATTAATGATCATATTCATAACCTTAATGAAGCCAATGCTATTAATACGATGATGTTGGACTCTAACGCGCATCATGCGTTGCTTGAGCCGCGATGGGATAGCAAAATGGAACGTATGTGTTTTGATTTCCGGTATGTTAATTCATTATATCTCAATGAAAGTGGACATACGAAAAATGAACTGTTAGGACACGACTACTTTGCATTTTTTCCCAATGAGGATAATTATCAAATTTTTTTGCGCGTTCTTCATGAAAAAGAAAAATTTACCGTCCATGCCAAACCTGTCAGGCGTGATGATCCATCAGAACACAGCATCAGTTATTGGAATTGGGTAGTAAAACCTATTATTGAAGAATCATCAGGTCAAGTAAAATATTTGCATCTTGAGCTGCACGATGTGACTCAGGAAAAACAAGCTAAGGATATATCAGCGGCAACTCATGATTTAATGGCGGTAGCCCTAGAAAGTATTTCCACATTGGAGTTCATGCGATTTGTTTTAAATTTATTAATTAATCGCGTTGAATGGTTGTCCATGCAAAAAAAAGGTAGCATTTCTAAAATTGA
Source organism: Gammaproteobacteria bacterium (assembly GCA_963575715.1). Classification (NCBI taxonomy): domain Bacteria; kingdom Pseudomonadati; phylum Pseudomonadota; class Gammaproteobacteria; species Gammaproteobacteria bacterium. The sequence continues at coordinate 19,209 of CAUYTW010000210.1, forward strand.
TAAAAATCGTGTAATCATGATAATTCATGAACAATTGCCAGAGGTTCTACAAATACATTGTAAAAATATCCCGATTGGATATTGCCTTTGCGGGAAAGGTGCCATGTCTCGGGAGATACTTTTTGTTGAGGAAATCAATGAGCATCATGATTTTCATCCTGAAAACATGAATCCTCACGGACATATTATTATTCCGATAATAAATAGTTACAATGAAATTATCGCGGTCATCAATCTTTACACTACCAAGGAGATAATACGAACTTATAAGCATAATAATGAGATGCGTCATTTATTAAAATCAATTGCCCAAGGCGTGTCGCGCGTGTTTGAATTCCAGGGAGTTGGTGAGCTACAAAAAAGTATCGCAAATTATCGAGGCTCACTGGAGCAACTGGCAATGACGAGATCTTTGAAATGGAATCAAGTTGTGGAATACATGCTGGCGCAAGCATTTAACAATGTATTTGCTGATGATGCCAAGATTGTTGCAATCAAACTCTTTGAAATAAATGATAATCGCCCAATACAAACTCATCACCTAGGTTACAATTCGGAGACCGGTGGTATTGAGCCGCAACCATTGAATTCTCATTATGATGGCAGCATTTTGCTCGCACCCAACGGTGGATTTGCTCAGGCTCTCATAATGGCTAAATCTTCGCCGAATCATCACGGGATATATATTGCGGATGAGATCGATATCGAACATGGCGGACAGCATCGGACTCCATTTATAGTATGGTCAATTTTGGTTGGAAACCCTGGTGCCGAGCGTCAGCTAATTGTTCAAATTCGGATTGAAGAGACGAAGGAGCCGATGAGCAATCAGCTAAAAACTCTTATTCGTCATCCTGAATTGCTCGACGAAATGCTTCTTCGCCTACAACAGGCAATGGTTTTATTACACAAGCGTCAACAAGATGAATCGATGGCGTTGTTTGATAAACTTACCGGCCTTCATAATCGCCACAGTCTCGATCAAGATATTTTGCTGCTTGTTCAGAGTTCAGCTATGTGGCTGGGGTTATTAATGGTTGACGCGGATTATTTCAAGCAGGTTAATGATAGCTATGGACATGATGTTGGTGACCAAGTACTGATCCAAATAGCAAACCGAATAAAAAAAGTTTTACGCGCACGGGATCGTGTGTATCGAATTGGTGGCGAGGAATTTTTGGTTGTGTTGAGTCGCGTGCAAAACGCGGATGATGTCACGGCTACCGGAGAACGCATTCGTCAGGCGGTGGCAAGAACCGCGATTCCTGTGTACGAGCCAGCAGCATTTGACCTTGCTTCTCGTGATCCGCAACCAGGTGCTGTCCCCTTTCTTTATCTGGATAAAACGGTAAGTATTGGTGGCACGACTAAGGTTGATCTGAAAAATATCGAAGAAAGTATAAAAAACGCGGATCGAAATTTGTTTTTCGCGAAAAATGAAGGACGCAATCGTGTGGTAGTCGATCGTGTGGACGATTCTGGCTTGCTGTCCCCACCGGCTGAAAATGCAGCGAGGGAGCGAGTCGAAAGGCTCCATTTAGGCCCATAAAATCAAAAAAATTTAGAAGTATGTTACAAGATTCGATTTCACCCGAGTGCCCATATTCCCATGCCCAAACGTAACGATCTTCAAACGGTTCTTATTATCGGCGCTGGCCCAATTATCATTGGCCAAGCTTGTGAATTCGACTATTCCGGCGCGCAGGCGTGCAAGGCATTGCGTGAGGAAGGTTACCGGGTGGTCTTGGTTAATTCCAATCCGGCTACCATCATGACTGATCCGGAAATGGCCGATGCTACTTACATTGAGCCGATCACTTGGCAAACCGTAGCGCGCATTATTGAGCGTGAGCGGCCCGACGCCCTGTTGCCAACCATGGGTGGGCAAACGGCACTCAATACCGCGATGGACCTCGCCCGCGAGGGCGTGCTAGAACGCTTCGGCGTCGAACTCATCGGCGCACGCAAGGAAGCCATCGCCAAGGCCGAGGATCGCGATCTGTTCCGTCAAGCGATGCGTCGAATTGGTCTGGACATGCCGCGCTCAGTTATCGCGCACAGCCTAGAGGAAGTCCATCAAGTTCAGCCCAGCATTGGCTATCCGACCATTATCCGGCCCTCCTTCACCTTGGGCGGCTCAGGTGGCGGCATCGCTTACAACTGCGAGGAACTGGAGGAAATCTGCCGGCGTGGGTTAGATCTTTCACCGTCGCATGAGTTGTTGCTGGAAGAATCGGTCATTGGCTGGAAGGAATTCGAGATGGAGGTGGTGCGTGACCGTCATGACAATTGCATCATTATTTGTTCGATTGAAAACGTGGATGCGATGGGGATTCATACCGGCGACTCAATCACTGTTGCGCCTGCGCAAACGCTGACTGACAAGGAATATCAGCTCATGCGCAATGCCTCGATTGCAGTGTTACGCGAGATCGGGGTCGATACTGGTGGGTCGAATGTTCAGTTCGCCATTAATCCGGCGGATGGTCGCATGGTTATCATTGAGATGAATCCTCGGGTGAGCCGTTCGTCGGCGCTGGCCTCCAAGGCTACCGGCTTTCCCATCGCCAAGGTCGCGGCCAAGCTTGCGGTGGGCTACACCCTCAATGAATTGCGCAACGAAATTACCGGCGGCGCAACTCCGGCCTCATTTGAACCAACCATTGATTACGTAGTCACCAAGGTGCCGCGTTTCACCTTTGAGAAATTCCCCCAGGCCGATGCTCGCCTTACCACCCAGATGAAGTCAGTAGGCGAGGTCATGGCGATTGGCCGCACCTTCCAGGAATCGCTGCAAAAGGCGTTACGCGGCCTGGAAATTGGCGCAGATGGTCTCAACGAACAGGTGGAAGGCCAGAATCACGACACGCTTCGCAAACTGCGCCAGGAACTCCGGGTACCGGGCGCGAACCGCCTGTGGTACGTGGCCGACGCCTTTCGTGCCGGCATGACGCTTGATGAGGTCCATGGTTATTGCCATATCGATCCCTGGTTTTTGATTCAAATTCAGGAATTAGTCGAAATTGAGGATGAAGTCCGTCAGCAAGGTTTGGCGGGCCTGAATCGAGACCGCATGTTCGCCCTCAAGCGTCGCGGCTTCTCTGACCGCCGTCTTGCCCATCTTTTGAACACCAGTGAGAGCGAGATTCGCGTATCACGCCACGCGCTCGGGATACGTCCGGTGTACAAGCGGGTCGATTCCTGTGCGGCGGAATTTCAGGCGACCACCGCCTATCTCTATTCCACCTACGAAGAGGAATGCGAGGCGAATCCGTCGTTCGAGCGCGAAAAAATTATGGTACTGGGCGGCGGGCCGAACCGTGTCGGTCAGGGTATCGAGTTCGATTATTGCTGCGTCCATGCGGCGTTGGCGCTCGGCGAGGATGGTTACGAGACCATCATGGTCAATTGCAACCCGGAGACGGTATCCACCGACTATGACACCTCCGACCGCCTGTATTTTGAGCCGCTGACGCTGGAAGATGTCCTGGAAATCATTGATTTGGAAAAACCCAAAGGGGTAATCGCGCAATATGGCGGCCAGACGCCACTCAAACTCGCCCGTGCGTTAGAGGCGGCGGGCGCGCCGATCATCGGTACCAGTCCCGACTCCATCGACATGGCCGAGGATCGCGAGCGTTTCCAGCAGATGGTAGATCGCCTTGGTCTACGTCAGCCGCCCAATCGCACCGCGCGCGCGCCCGAGGAGGCGGTACGCCTCGCGGAACAAATCGGCTATCCGCTGGTAGTGCGACCTTCCTATGTACTCGGCGGACGGGCGATGGAGATCGTTCACGACGAGGAAGATCTCGTCCGTTACATGCGCGAGGCGGTGCGGGTTTCCAATGATTCGCCAGTGTTGCTGGATCGCTTCCTCGACGATGCCATTGAGGTTGATGTCGATGCGGTGTGCGATGGCGAACGGGTGGTAGTTGCCGGAGTTATGGAGCATATCGAGCAGGCCGGCGTCCATTCGGGCGATTCGGCCTGTTCCCTGCCACCCTATAGTCTGTCGCCCGCAATCCAAAAGGCATTACGTGTCCAAATGGAGCAAATGGCTCGCGCCCTGGGCGTGGTGGGACTGATGAACGCCCAGTTCGCCGTCCAGAAAAATGAACTGTATGTTCTTGAGGTCAATCCGCGCGCCTCACGCACCGTGCCATTTGTCTCCAAGGCCACCGGCATTCCCTTCGCCAAGGTCGCGGCACGCTGCATGGTGGGCCGGACCCTGGCCGAGCAAGGAGTCACCATGGAAGTGACACCGCCTTATTTTTCAGTGAAGGAGGCGGTTTTTCCCTTCATTAAATTCCCCGGAGTGGATCCGATTCTCGGCCCGGAGATGAAATCGACCGGCGAGGTGATGGGTGTCGGTGCGAGCTTCGAGGAAGCGTTCGCCAAAGCGCAACTCGGCGCAGGCATGGATCTTCCGCGCGGCGGACGAGTATTCATCAGCGTGCGCGCCGTGGATCGTCCCCATCTTAAGGAACTGGGCCGTGCCTTCCTTGCGCGTGGGTTCGAAATTCTGGCGACACGGGGAAGCGCTGCGGCGCTTAAAGCGGCGGGCGTGCCGTGTCAAGTGGTTGCAAAGGTGGGAGAAGGAAGACCCGATATCGTGGATCTACTCAAGAACGACCAAGTGAATTTCGTGGTCAACACCACCGAGGGGCGCAAAACCATTGCCGATTCCTACACGATTCGTCGTACCGCCCTGCAAAGAAAGGTGAGCTATACCACCACCATGGCTGGTGCCTTAGCTACGGTATTGGCGCTCGGGCATCTCGATAATGTCACGGTGCATCGTCTTCAAGATTTGCATCGACGGGCAGCGCGGCCGTCGTAAGAGTCTGATAACTTGAAAAGACTGGCAAATTTAAAACCCACGGCTTTAGCCGTGGGTGGTTTGAAATTTAGTTATTTACCAAAGGCAGTCCATTGTGCATATCCTCCCCACCATTTGCTATCGCACCATGTCGCAAACTTTAGAGTAAAACCGGTTTTAGTTATATTCGTAATCAGCACTTGAACACGAGTATTTGAACTGTTGCTAAAATCAAAACTGGTCAATGATGACGTGATAATAGGTATAACGTTAAAGGTACTAGAAAATTTTATGGTATAGCTCGCAACTCGGGGGACGTTAGAAGCAGAACAATCAAATGGGCCATTCGCCATGACATTCCACCGCCCAGGATCAGAGACTACATTTCCTCCAATTGTTCCAGATTCCATGCGAGTACCACCAGTGACTACAACAGTTTTGGAATTAGTAGAAAATACTTGAGTAGATTCAAAATGCCCTTCTCGATCATAGTAAGGATCTAAACCATTCTGGTCATCCGTTGCGAAAGCATACGGGGTGATTCCTGCTATTATAAAAAAAGCGAGAAGGATTTTTATTGCGTACATAAACTCTCCTTAATGACGGTTATTTAGAACTACATTAAGAGTTCTAAGCTATAGCCGTTGAGTAGGTTAATCGAATATAATTTGGGTTAATCTATATAGGAATTACACAGTTAAAATATAGAGAGAACATTTTCAAACATTTATAAAAAATACCTATGCTGAGTATTTTTTATTTAAATCAATCTATTCTCAGTTCAACCGTGTAACGCCTATTATTAATTTATCATTAGATTCTTTTAATTTTTATAAGTTTTACAGGTATTTTGTACACTCAAACCTTTTTTTTATAATAAAAATCCGACATTGTTATGGATGAAAACACACTCAAAAAGAAAGTTGGAATGAAAATTAAGCAGTTACGCGCTATTAAAGGTTGGTCGCGGCAGCAAGCTGCGGATAAGTTGGCGATTTCTGTTACAAGCTATGGCAGCATTGAACGCGGAGAGACTGATGTGGGTATCACACGCTTGGCGCAAATTGCCAAGTTGTTTGATAATTCATTATTCAATTCATTAGAATTGAAAGAAATCACTGTTTTTAATTTTATTCAAGAGAATCAAGAATGTGATAACTGGAATTTTGGTTCCCAATTAAGTGAAATAAAAGAGCTATCGCTAAAAAACGAAATTGAGAAATGCCAATTTATACAAAAAGCGCGTGAAATAGAAATAGAACATTTAAAACAACAAATTATCCAGTTACAAAAAATTATTGAATTATTAGAAAAACAATAATAAAAAGTAGTCAATAATTCCTCACAATCGTGCCACCAGAGCAGCCATTTGCTCTCGCTGCTTGGCATCGGGAAAAGGTTCAATGCCAGCGTTCAAGTTGGTCACCAAGTGAGTTAAATCGGAAGTCGCAGGGATGGCGCAGGTCACCGCCGGGTGACCGAGCACGAATTTAAGCAGGAAGGCCGCCCAATCACGGCAGCCTAGTTCAATGGCAAGCCGAGGGAGCGGTTGTCCTTGCACTGTGCGGATTAAGGTACCGTGGCCCAAGGGAAGATTGACAATTACCCCGACCCCTAAATCAGCAGCCAGGGGCAGCACTTCCCGTTCTGCGTCGCGGGTAGCGATGTTATAAGGAACTTGAATAAAATCTATCGGATATTCGCGTAATACCTCCATTACGTCCGTGAGCGCACCAGGATGATAATGCGTAATTCCCAAATAACGTATCCGTCCTGCATTTTTCCATTCCTCTAAAGTAGCAAGATGAACTCGCCATTCCATTAAATTATGAATTTGTACAAGATCAATGACGGAAATCCGAAGGCAACGCAAGGATTCCTCGATTTGCCGAATTCCCGCTGCCTTTCCCGTAGTCCAGATTTTGGTCGCCCAGAAGAAATGATCGGTCAATCCTGCCTCAGCAGCGAGATTCCCGACGACCGCCTCGGCGCTGCCGTACATGGGGGAAGTATCAATTAACCATCCTCCCAAGGCGGCGAAACGCTTCAACACCACTTTAAGCGCACGTAACGGCGCAGCGGCCTCGCTAACATCAAAAGTCAAATTGGTTCCTAATCCCATCACGGGAATCAACTTGCCCGTGCGCGGCACAAGTCGCGTCGCTAGTGGTGTTTGGGTTTCCTGATCCATATCACTACTCATCAGTGTCTCCGAGAAACCTCGCCCTTTAGGGCGGGGAGGAAAGGAGACGGTTTTGTCTTTATGGCCACAAAGCTTTGGTTTTTTAACATATTGCTTAATAACCTCTACGGAGCGCCTCCTGCGCTCACTGCAAAATAACTTGGAGACCAAAGCAAATTTTTTTTAATAGAATCACTAAAAAAAAAACGCCAGAAAAAATTTTGGCGTTTTTCAAAAATGAAACTTTATTTAATAAAATCCCATATTATTTAGACGTGGAGTAATTTACGATGATTCTAGCATGACATCACGTCGGGCACTAGAAACTGTAATAGTAAAGCCCGCCAATACATCCAAAAAAGACATCAGCATAAGGATAACGAATGTGGAAGTGGCAGCGTTTTTTATCACAATAAATTCCACTAGAAATCCGATAAAGACAAAAAGTGAAAGAGTGTGATCTATGATGGTGGCCATTCCAGAATTGGTAGATTTGAGTAGCTCAATGTAAAGGGCAATAATCCCCAAAGCAAGTAACGCATCACCCGAAGTTGGACCCCAGGACTGCCCAGAAATAAGCGACAGGGTGAAAAGGTGACCTTCCATATTAACCCCAGTCATGGCCATTACGTTATAAATCAGCAAAATAATAAAAAATAGTGGGATAAATCGTAAGTATCTCATCATTGTCTCCGGGATACCCCCGGCTTTAGCCGGGCAGGGAGGAAGGGAGACGGTTTTAGCGGAAAAAACCGTCAGTCAAAAAAGCCGGTCTTTCCCGACTGTCAGCCTGTAAAGGCGGCTCGGCTTGCGCCGGTTATGTTAGCCTCGCCAATGTTTTCAGCAGCTCTGTTCAGTTAACCGCACTTCCTTAAAACTCCATTAAAGATGCTTAACGGTTAGTGACAGAGCTACGGACTGGCACGCATCCGTAGGTGTCATGACTCCAAAAACGTAGCGACGGTACTCTGTGACTTAGGCTGGTCAAGTTCGAACTTGTAAATTTGACTTCACAAGCTCCCAGCTTCAGCCGGGGGGTTCTTGACATTATGCTTTAGAATTTGATTTAAATAAAGTGATAATGGTACGAATTCTGTCTTCTTGATATTAATCTTTATATTGGTTAGGTGATACTTTGAAAATTGGAGATTCAAGCTACAGCTTATCACACAATTTTTAGGTGTCGTTTTACTTATGCCTCAGATTAATGCTCAACTCTTTAGTCGCGGTATGGTTTTAGATTTAGGATTAGCTTGATTCCAACTTTTTTCAGCTTTATGGACAATATCGCGAATATGTTCACTTTCAGGGTTGGGTTCTGATTTTAAGCCACTCACACCAAACAATACATCGATTTCATTTTTCAAGAGTTCTGGTGAATTTTGAGGGAGTTCTTCTAATTGTAAGGCATCAAAATCAAGGGATTCATTGGATAATTCTTCTTCCAAGGATAAATTTCTTGATTCCTGAGTAATTTCTTCTTGTTGTGCTTCGACAAGAATTTCCGCTGAAGGATGCTGAGAGGATTCTTCCATAAATTCATCCATGAAGGAGTTGGATTCCATCAAGGATACTGATTCAGATTCTTCTTCTTCCTGTTCTGGTTCTATTTCTAATTCTTGTGCCAACATGTTTATTTCCGGATCTATGGAAATTTTCGATGATGGTAATTCAGTTTCAGTCGAAAAACTAGTATTGCTAATCATCATTAAAGCTTCCAGAAGATGATCTGTTGTAGTTTGAGTCAAAGAAACACAGTCCATTCCATAAATATTTGAATATTCCTGAATCATCTTTTCCATGGTATCCAGCGTAACTTGTAGTTTATGTTTCAAGCCATCATGCTCTTCTTTCAAGCTCTCATGCTCTTCGCTCAGAGATTGTAGTTCCTGGGAGAGTTTTAAATTTTCTTCTTCCAGATATTGATTTTGATCTGATTCGTATTCTTCTCCCAGGTATTGAGTAGCTTCTTCTCCTAGATATCTAGGAGGAGTTTCTTCTAATGGAGCATGAGCACTCTGCACAAATAAACCGCGATATGACTCACCCAGCGCGTTTACTCGTTCTGACAGCGTAGTAAAGGCTTCCGCATCTCGTTTTAGGTAAGTATGAATAAGATATTTATAAAAAGTACGTTCTTCTTCTACTAGCTGTTCAGCAATAAGCAATGGATTTTCTTCCTGGATATTTTTTGAAATAAAATCACGGATTCGTGACAGATGAGCGGATTGTTGTCGACGTATAGACTCAATCAATGTTTGTACCGCAGCTACATCGTTCTTTTGGCGGCGCAAGATAAAAAAAATCCATATTCCTAATCCGCTGACTAGAATCAGGGCTACTTCGGCAAGAATTGATATTAATATGGATTCAGGAATATTCATCGAAGGACTCCATGGACGGAGGACGACCCCGTAAGCCTAGCGGAATAGAGGGTGCCACGGCGTTGTAATCGATAGTGTCGCCGTTGAATTCGCAATATTCTCAAATTCTGGCTAAGGTATGTGGTTCTATAAAGAAGACTCGGAAGAATAAGTAAAACCAGCCGGGTAGTTTCGATGATTACATCGCTACTAGCGGCAGGTCTGAAAGTCATGCTTGTGGAACAGCACCAGCCACCAAGATCCAATTCAATTAAATCGAGTCGATTGCCTCGGGCCGCCGAGAAGCACGAATTTTTTGCACTGATGAGCTGAGGATGGATCGAAGCGAAATTAGGCACGGCGAAACTCCACTTTATGTTCCTAACACCATTGACCCTCAAAGCGGAATTGTGGATGGTTCAATCTGCTCCGCGAGTTCGAGGAACATGGCCTCATTACGTCGTTGCCACCAGCGACGACCAAACCAAATCGCTAAAAAAATAGTAGTATTGATTATAACCAATACTATCCCAATGATAGTCATGGAAATTGGCGGCGAGTCAGGTTTAACAATCTGGGGTAGTGGTAGTGATGTAGAGGAGGATGGAGGAGCAACCGGATCGTTCCCGAAGGTGATAGGCGCAGGAATGAAGGATAATTGCCGTCCTTGTGGAGTACGTCCCCGTGCCTGGAACATGATGATATGTCGCCCTTCACTCGCCGGGAGTTGAGTGGACCAGGTGTTGTCTGGTCCCCGAGGCAGAGTCAGAGGTTGAATATTTCCATTGGAATCGGTAAGCGCCGCAGTAATCACGAGGCTTCCTGGTTCAACAATTTCGGATATCGGACGTACCACGAGAGTACGGATTCCAGCCTCTTCCTGTAGATTGGTTTCCACTCCCGCTGGATATAACTGTATCGAATAACGCAGTTCCCGCTGAAAGGTTGCTCCCTCCACAGTTATATGCAATTCTTGGGTGCCAAGACGTAATAAATCATCCAGGGAAATGCTAAAAACGCCATCCCCAGCGGCGGCATCAGGAATCACGCCATCGTCCCGCAAGGTGCGCAAGTCATGTTCATCATTTCCTGCGACGCGCATCACAGAAAAATTCAAAAGTTCCAAAAGGTTACGATCCGTCACGATTGCGCCGCGCTCGCGCAGCCGTGCCATGAGATCCAGGTGTTCCCCGACTAGCGCCTGAGAAGGCACGGGATCCATTTCTAGATTGAGATCCGTAACCACCATCACTTGATTATCTGGATCACTATCCGCTTGAATTTGCCACGAACCAGGCGTCGGTTTTTCCAGAGTTACCATGTCGTAATCGCGTTCAGCGGCCCAACGTCCCCGCGCAGAAGGATTTTCCCTGGTATATTGAGTCCCATCCGGTGCCACAATACTGGTGGGATTTGTTCCCGAATGGTGAAAAACGACTAAGGTTAGTTCTTGTACCGTGTTATCTACCATGAAGCGATTATCCTTCAACGGCAGGGTCTCTGGTTGTACCGCTTGATTAAAAATGCGTAGGAATAAGCGTTGCAACAATTGAGAATCAGCAGCCTGCTCATACCAGCCGTTGGTATCGCGTGAGAGTTGACGCAGCAAGTCGTGGTCAGCTTCATTAGAGAGCGCAATAGTGTAAATCGTGGCACCCGTGGAGCTTACCCGTGGCAATATTTTAGTGAGGACTCGTTCTCGGGCTGCGGCGTTGACGGCCGAATCTTTGGAAATATCGACCATGCCGTCGGTCATTAATAGGATTTTGCGTTGCCACTCGCCACCGGGGCCATTCCAGTCGGAGATGGCTTGTTCTAGCGCAGCGCCAATATCAGTGAACAATCCACGGGAATGAATTTGCTCGGTGCTACGTCGTGTCTTCCACTGCCACGCCGAGGTCACTACTCCTGGAGGCACAAGCGTCACGACGTTCTGATCGAAGGTATATAGCGCTGCTTTGGAACCCCGAGGTAACAGCCCCGCGACCAACCGCATGGCCGGCATCCGTAGGTTCAGTGGATCGGTACGCCGCATGCTTCCCGAGGTATCGACCAGGATACGTAGGTCAACCGGTGTCGCAGCACTCGCCACCGACATGTTCATTAATCCGATGACGAGAATCATCCAGGCCAAAATTTTCACGTTACATCACCAATTTCGCGTTGATTCTTTTAGGGATTGCTAAGTATAGCCATTCCTGCGTCGAATCAAGGATGGTATCCGGTAATTCTTATTGAGCCAGGACCACCAAGTCACCAAATGCCGGCGAGAGAGCCACCCCGGCTTTAGCCGGGCAGGGAGGAAAGC
>CAUYTW010000211.1 GCA_963575715.1 Gammaproteobacteria bacterium
CCGTGAAGGTGTAGGCCGTGCCGTTGGTTAATCCGGTGATGACAATCGGGCTGCCTGTGCCGGTGGCGGTAATCCCGCCGGGGCTGGAACTAACCGTGTAGCTGGTAATCACGCTGCCGCCATTACTTGCTGGTGCGGTGAAGCTTACAGTTGCGCTACCGTTGCCGGCGGTGGCAATGCCGATGGTCGGAGCACCGGGAACGGTCGGATTGAGCGAGGTAATGGTAATTATCCCATTCGAACCATAGGGATTATTTGTATATCCTGTATCACCAAAGGCAAGCAGAATTGGATTAGTCGCAGACGAATCCAGGAACGACCCACCGCCCGTACCGCCATAGCTGTAGCCATCACTTACTCCACCATTACCGCCACTGTAGCCGCCGCCACCGCCGCCGCCACCAAAGTCGGCGCCACCGCCACCACCACCGCCAAAGCCACCATTGCCACCAGCGTAGCTACCGACCCCACCAGTGCCACCGCTAAGGTAGCTACCGCCCCCTGATCCCCCATAACAGCAGCCTGTGGGGTCGGCACCATTATGACTAAACCCACCGCCGCCGCCGCCGCCTCGTCCTTCTCTGCCATAAAAGAATTGACCCCCGCTATCGCCACTGTTGGTGACGGTGGCATTACCGCCGCCGATATTATAAGTTCCGCCGGTACCGCCGCCGCCGCCGGCGACGATTAAAGGTACATTTCCATCCGTGACGATGAAACTACCGCCGCCGCCGCCGTAGCCGGCGGAGTATCTAGGGGAAAAGCCGCTGCCACCAACGAGGAGATGAAGAACAGTCCCGGCAGTCAGAGAAAAATCACCACCGATTTCAGCGCCATAGCCGCCCCCACCTCCACCACCATTGCCCCCATATGCCAGGATTCGATATATACCTGTTGCAGGAATAGTCCAATCTTTGATACTGCCTGTGGTGGTGAAGTTGATCGGACCGCTGGCAGTTACCGTAATGTCCAGCGTTACTTCAGAGGCTACAGCATAAGTGTCATCACCGGACTGATTGGCTGCAATGGTGCATGTGCCGACAGCAATGCCGGTGACTGTGCTACCGGATACTGTACAAGTGCTAGAGGTCAGCGAACTGAATGCAACCTGAAGACCGGAAGAAGCTGTGGCACTGACAGAGGTTAATCCAGTAACCACTAAGTTAGCTGGTACAACCGTAATGGGCGTGATGGTTTGGCTGGTTTTTTCAACAAGAGTAAAGGGCGGAAATGATATGTCGTCCAGGTAGGCATAATCATTATTTTGATTAGTGTCCGATCCTCCTTTGGTGCGCACCCAGCTGAATGTGTGTATGCCGACTGAGACAGGATAACTGGCGAAGGACCAGCCTGCTGTTTTCCATGCCCCCTGCTCTACTCCATCTATGTAGAACCGCAGATAGTCATCACCATATATATCTGGATTAACTGCGTACCAGAAGCTGACTGAACCGGTCGTGGTTATGTTGAGTGGTAGCGCTAGTGAAGCAGATTGCGACCAGTCTGCAAAGGCTTTGGCTGCAAAAGCATCTGTGTGTCCGCCTCCTACGACTGACCAAGTTCCACTGCCTGTCCTGATCCAATTGAATTTTGAAAAATCTCCGCTTTCAAAACCTTCACTAATCTGGGTTGCGATACTTAGGTAGTGCCCTAATCAATAGGATAAAGTGTTAAAATTTTATTATCATTTTTCATT
>CAUYTW010000212.1 GCA_963575715.1 Gammaproteobacteria bacterium
CTGCTACCTTGCTGTAATCTGATAACTATGGATAGGTAGCAACTTGGGTTAAATACTTCACATGGTGTATTATCAAAATATTCACTGAATCGTTTCTATAACATTGCAACAAGACGCTAGTGATTTTTACTCGCACCAGCCATTGCATAGACTTCACCATTGATGTACTCATGTTTAATCGGGCTGGCTTTTTCCCCTTCGAGGTAGACTTGCTCGCTGGCATAGTCAATACGGTAGTTAGATAAGGTTGTCTTTAATTCTGATTATCGTTTTGTTATTTTTGAAATACATGTAGATCGGATTTTTTCATTAACATAGCAAAAAAACCATCCGTGCCGTGATGATGGGGATACAGGCGTAGAGCTGGCATCTCATGGAGATTGGAAAAGGTTACTGGAATATTCAGACGTGTTGATAATGAATGCGGCGGAACAGGAATAAAGTCGGGATGGGAAAACAGAAAATCTGCCACCACTGCATCATTTTCGGTCGGCGATAAGCTGCAAGTCGCGTACACCAAATGCCCTCCAGGGCGGAGCAGGGACGCTGCGGTAGCGAGTATCCGCCGTTGTTCGGTGGCGAGACGATCAAGATCGTGGTAATGCCACTTGATGTCTGGCGCACGACGCAAAGTGCCACTGCCAGTGCAGGGCGCATCGACTAAGACGCGATCGACCTTACCACGCAGGGCAAGAATTGGTGCTGCTACTAGGTCATCAATCCGCGTGATGCGAACCGTCGTGAGTCCCGCCCGCTCAACCCGCACCCGCAATTCGTCGAGACGGCGCGTCGCGGGGTCGAAAGCGTAAAGGGCACCGGTATTGGCCATTAGTGCGCCAAGATGCAAGGTTTTTCCTCCAGCACCGGCGCAGAAATCGACGATGATTTCATTGCGGCGCGGCGCCAGAAGGAGCGCGATAAGCTGGCTACCCTCATCTTGGATCTCGACCAGTCCATGACGATAGAGCGGGTTTTCAATAATTGAAATACGAGCAGACAGGCGCAACCCTACTGGAGAAAACGGCGTTGGCGTGGCTGCGATGCCTGCGTCGTGTAACTGACGCGCAACCTTGGCCCGGCTGGTGCGTTGAGTATTTACCCTCAGGTCGAGCGGTGCTGGTTGCAGCAGGGCTTGGGCGAGTGCCCGGGTTTCGGTAGTACCCAGCACCGCGATCAGTTCGTCGTACAGCCAGTCTGGCAGATCAGCAGCTACGGCAGGCGGCGGATCATTCCCGCGTTTTATATCTAGAAATTCGACTTCGCCACCGAGCGCGTCATCAATCTCTTTCCTGCTGAACATGTCTGTGGTCAACATCCACGCTGCCACCCGAACGCGGGCCTCAACTGCTGTGAGATGCCAATCCGGGCGCTCGGGTTGACCCAGGGTATGTCCAAGGGATCGCAAACGACGCAGGCAGCCGTACACGACATCTGCAAGAACGCGTCGGTCGTGACTGCCGAATTGTGGATGCTCTTGAAAATAACGCAATAGGTAGCGATTGGCTCCGCATGCATCGTCCAACACGGCGCACAACAATTCGGCACTGATTACAAGTAGGGGGCGAGGATTCATCGATTTTGACACTCCCACGAATAAATAGGTGGGATTCTTAATGACGTCTAGGAGTTACGCAGTTGAATTTTAACCGTTTGATTCCGCTAGAAAGTCACTAAAA
>CAUYTW010000213.1 GCA_963575715.1 Gammaproteobacteria bacterium
ACAGCAAAAACTCAATCCTTTTATAGAGTAACAAGTTCAACTGCGTAACTCCTAGCATGAGTGCGACGATATTAAGTTGCAACCGATTAGGAAAAAAAATCACAAGCGGCAATTTGACGCTTGCGTGGAATTTTTACAGAAAACCTATCGGAAAGGTATCGAAACGGTAAACAGCATGATTACCGGCATGTTTCCGAAGTGTATTCATGCTGTCACTGCTGCTGGCTTCGAATTGAAAGTTTTTCTGTTTGTTCTATTAATCTGTGCATTGGTTAGGTGACACTCTTAAAATTGGAGACCCAGTCCACAGCCTATTACACAATTTTTTAGGTGTCACCTTACTTATGCACAGATTAATAGCATGATCGAGAGAACGTCCATCAAAATCTTTCATAGTTTTCATGATGTAAAACCTCTTAATTTTATAAGTTGTATATTAAAATCAATCTATGCAATTATCATTCAGCCCCTTGTCCCCTAACCAACGCGCAGATTAGTACTTCCAGCCACAATTCATCTGAATTGGGCTCCTTACGGGATAAGAGCCGTGTAAAAGCGTCATGCGCGGGAGGAGCGTTAATTATCGGGGAGACTTTGGCAGCCTCCGTGCAACTATAATTACGCGGGGTGGCGATTAAAAACTGGATGTAATCGTATGCACTGCATTTGGGATGGTTCATTGTTGTATTTTTAGGACTTACGCATTGACAGGAGCCGTAGAATATGTGTATCCAGAAGACATCCTGATAGGGAACACTGTGCCATGGTACGTGAAATAAGCCGCCCTTCTACAGCCCGTTGCACGTTACCGATGTACATGGGGTATTTATTGAGCGAACCAAACTCGCCGAGCTGTCTCCACTTGTCGGAGGTGATGGACGTTTCGCATGACAGCGCGAACCGTTTTTTGCAGAGAGAAACGTATTCGCCGCAAGACCTGTTCAACGAAGTCAAAGCTGGGCTGAACTTGAAAGGCGGCGTCTTGAGCGTGGACGATAGCGTGCTGGACAAGCCCTACAGCTACAAGATGGCCTTCGTCGGGTATTTCTGGTCGGGAAAACACCACAAGACTGTGAAGGGAATCAACTTGGTCACACTGTATTACAGTGACATTGAGGGGCGGCACCAGCCTGTTAATTACCGGATTGTTGACAAGGCTGAAGGAAAAACGAAGAACGAGTATTTCCGAGAAATGCTAGCCGAGGTACTGGCCTGGGGATTGGAACCCGCCTACATCACTGGAGACAGTTGGTACAGCGGCGTGAGTAACCTCAAGGAGGTGAGAGACCATCACCTGGGGTTCCTTTTCGCGCTGGAGTCCAACCGATTGATATCCATTGAGAAAGGGACGTGGACGCAAATCCAGAAATTGGATATTGCGGAGGAAGGGAGGGAAGTCTGGCTGCGCGAGTTTGGGATGGTGAAGGTATTAGGAGTTACGCAGTTGAAATCTGCGCGAAGCGAAGCGGAGTCGCAGAATCTATCTATACTTATAGAGATTCTGCGACTACGGTCGCTAACGCGACCTCCGCGCAGAATGACAGCAAAAACTCAATCCTTTTATAGAGTAACAAGTTCAACTGCGTAACTCCTAGCATGAGTGCGACGATATTAAGTTGCAACCGATTAGGAAAAAAAATCACAAGCGGCAATTTGACGCTTGCGTGGAA
>CAUYTW010000214.1 GCA_963575715.1 Gammaproteobacteria bacterium
GCACGTCCGGGACTGTGCCGGGGGCACCGGGTAACCGGCGTCCCTACGGCGGAGGAAAATGAAAATTCCCGCAGAAATTTTATCTAAGCCCGGAAAGCTAAGTGATAACGAATATAATCTAATCAAAGAGCATTCTAAAGCGGGTTATGAAGTTCTTAATCGTGTTCATTTTCCATGGCCCATTGCCGAAGTGGCCCTGCAACATCATGAGCGCATGAACGGCACCGGTTATCCGCAACAACTTAAAGGAGAGGCTATTATTATTGAGGCACGTATTATTGCTGTAGCCGATACCATTGAAGCGATGTCATCACATCGACCATATCGTGCTGGGCTTGGCATTGAAAAAGCATTGGCTGAAATTGAGCTGGGCTGTGGCACTGCCTACGATACTAATGTAGTTGACGCCTGCCTGAAATTGTTCAGGGAACTTAAATTTAAGATACTAGATTAATTAACCCAAGCTGCCACCTAAGCCTCTGAAGCCGCATTCGACAGTAGGCGTTGTAACGGAAACATCGTAACCACGGATAGGTGGCAACTTGAATTGCACATACGATAATTAACGAATAGGAGTTACGCAGTTGAAATCTGCGCGAAGCGAAGCGGAGTCGCAGAATCTATCTATACTTATAGAGATTCTGCGACTACGGTCGCTAACGCGACCTCCGCGCAGAATGACAGCAAAAACTCAATCCTTTTATAGAGTAACAAGTTCAACTGCGTAACTCCTAAACGAAATCGTTTAAAAAATATGAACACAATTTTTTATGAAGAAACGACAAACCAAATTTTAAAAAGTATTGATATTCCGCCTCAGCCACAAATATTACGGATTGTTATGGCTGAACAGCAAAAAAACTATCCAGACTTAAAGAAGATTGCTGATGCTGTGGTCAAAGACGTGGGACTTTCAGCGGCTATGCTTAGGGCTGCTAATTCACCTGCTTTTGCTCTGCGGCAAAAAGTTACATCTATATCCAAAGCAGTCATGTTGTTGGGAATGAATAATGCTATCAGTTTAATAACAGGCTTATCACTACGGATGGTGATGTCTGGTAAAGGCAAGATTAGACTTGAACGCTTTTGGGACACCGCCTCAGATACTGCAATAATTTGTTCTATATTAGCAAAAAGATTCAACGTACTGGTAGCCGACCAGGCGTATATATTGGGATTGTTTCACGATTGTGGTATTCCGCTACTGATACAGCGTTTTGATAATTACATAGATATACTAAAAAAAGGTAATGCTAATACTGAAGAACAAATTACTGTTATTGAAGATAGGGAGCTAAAAACTAATCACTCAGTGGTAGGGTATATTATTGCTCGTTCTTGGTTTTTATCAGAAGAAATCAGAGAAATAATTCTTCATCATCACAATGAAGCACTTTTTGTAAATCATAAGAATAATAATGATGATGTATTGGTTAAACAAGTGGGTCTTCTTATTCTGTCTGAGTATTTATGTCATCTATATCATAGGGAAAGTAAAGATCTTATATGGCAACGAGTTGGAAAACAAATAATGGAATGTTTTGAACTGACAGAAAATTGCGTATCTGATTTAAGTGAAGATATGAATGATATCTTATCAAGTATATGACTAACCCAAGTTGCTACCTATCCATAGTTATCAGATTACAGCAAGGTAGCAGCCTT
>CAUYTW010000215.1 GCA_963575715.1 Gammaproteobacteria bacterium
TTGATTTGACAGTGTCAAATGGGATTCCTATTTATGCGATAAAAATTGTTATATGTCTCCCGAACGGCTACACAAAAGCTACCGAATAGCTACCCAAAATCAAAAATGTCTCCCAAATGGATACCAAAAATAAAAAATGTATACCAAATGGAGACATAAATTTGTCTCCATTTGGTATACATTCGGTCTCCATATGGTATATATTTTTCTGAAATTCTTACAAAGAATATTATTATATTTAGACAACATTACAAATTTTTTAAGAAGTAATTTTGCTTTTCGAAATTCCAAATTGCCGTAATTGAATGAGCTTTTTGTTCTTCTTCTGTCGTTTTTTCTTCATCACTTGTTTGAATTAAGTTACCATCTTCGGCATCATCTAAATTCAAAAGTTTATGCTTTTTCTTAAGCAATCCACCATAACTCAACATGCGTTTTCTGTATAAACCTTGTTCTAAATCTTGAACAATTTCTGCGTCTTTTTCATGATTTCCCGTTAAATAATCAGACGACTTAACCGAGTATTTTGATGTCTCTTTAATTGCAGCTTGTATATCTTTATCGCCTTTTTTATTTGGCTTAATTGCTTTGATATTTGCGACAGGTTTGTAATCAACTTGAAGTGCTTTTTGCCATAAATTGATCCACTCTTCTTGAGTAATATAATTTTCTTTTTTTCTAAAATATGCATTTTCAACACACAATAAAACATGCATATGTTGATTATAACTACCGTCATTTTTATTAACTGTAACTTCAGTTGAACGCATAAAACCGATTAAATTCTTTTTAACTTTTGCATACATTTTCAACTTGTTAAAAGCTTTCGACATATGTTTTAAACTTTGTTCTAAATGCTCACCATCAATCGCATTTTTCGTTGAAAGTGTTAAAAACAACCAACGTGCTTTTGGTTTTTCTTTAATAACTTCCTCAATTACTTTTTGGGCTTGATAACTGTTTTTCATTGAACGCCTCCAATTACAAACCGGACATAATTTAGACTTACAAAACCATGTTTTATAAAGTTTTAAATACCCTTCATCAGTCGGCTTAAATTCTAAGACGTTACCACATTGTTTTACGTTAAAAGCCTTTTTAATTTTTAAAATTTCTAGTATATCAGCATAACTTACATTGCCGATTTTCTTTTCTCTCCATGGGCGTTGCGTCCCACTTTTAGACATATCTTTCAATGTTTCATTATCTTGATTTTCGTCTATATATCTTGTAGTATTAAATTGCATAAAAAATCCCCCAGTAATGATTTAGATTCGACACCTTAATCATATAACTGGGGTTTTTTCATGTCAAATTTTTCTTTCACGCCAAAAAAACATCCGAAACACTATCATATCAACGTTTTATACCTATTTTAATTATTTGAGTTATTTCTATATAGTATCAAGACAAGAAGAAACTCGTTTCACTCGTTTCAAAAAAACCAAAAAATCTCATCGTTAAATACTTTTGAATGCACTGTAATTAAATAAGTGTTAAAGTCAAAATATAGCATTATCCTCATTCACATTTAGTCTTTTAATGTGAAGTGATCTTCGCCCAAAAATAGCTACTCACAAATTGAGTGGCTATTTTTTAATGCTTTATTCCAATTGCTTTATTGACGTTGAGCCTCGGAACCCTTAACAATCCCT
>CAUYTW010000216.1 GCA_963575715.1 Gammaproteobacteria bacterium
ACTGGAATCTATGGCGTCATTAAGAATCCCACCTATTTATTCGTGGGAGTGTCAAACAAACCAGAAACTCGATAATTCTCAGGAAGGTGAACAATGCCTCATGTTATTCAGGCTAAGGCCAATGAAACTCTTTATATTTGCCAGTGTGGAAAAACCCAAAATGCTCCATTTTGCGACGGTTCTCATGAAGGATCGGGCGATGAGCCGCTCGCTTATACAGCAACAGTTGACGGTCCGATCTATGTGTGTGGTTGCGGAAAGACGCTAAATAAACCATGGTGCGATGGTTCGCATGATAATTAATTAAGTTAACGGACAGGCGTTACGCCTGTCCGTGAGCAAGACTCATCTCTGCGCCTTAAATAGTATCAATGCTTAGACAGGTAGTTCATTTCCTTTGACCAGCCCGCATAATTGCGATGATATTCGATGAGTTGTGGATTAATTGCGGTTTTAGTCGCATATTCGTCAAATATAATCTGTTGTTTTTCGGCCAACCGTGAAGCATCGATTTTCCTTGTTGCCGTCAAAAAAGACGATAGACTGGTAACTATATTACCACCAGAACCAGTAGCCACACTGGCAAGATTGTCAACAATTCCTGGTGCGTATTTCAACATATACTCTGCGTAGGAACGCATAATTGGCGTTTGTTGAAGTAATTCGGTGCGTTCCTGACCAAAATAGTCACGATCAAGAATTTTTCTTTCACGGTACACAATCGGTGCCGCCAATGAAATATCGCATTCCCAATTCTTGCGGGGAATTAACATATCAGCCTGATCCTGCTCTTCGCGGTATGGATAAAACGGCATTGTCCGGCACCGGATTGGTTTAATATCGTGAATGCTACATAAACCTTGAGCGGTTAGCGCAGGACAGGGAAACGACGTTGGGATGTAGGCAGTTAAAGAAATAAATACGGCTATTTTTTTACGATTGCCAAGCCTAATTTTTGATCCCAGGCACACAGCAAGATCAAAGGCCTTGGTTGCTTGAGGGACGGGCGTCCAGACTAATGCTAGGGGAAAACGCGCCGCGTGAGTAATTGCATCGTTTAGCGTTAAAGGCAGCCATCCATGACAACATTTGCCACAGGCTGTGCAGTGAAAACGTCTTTCCGTCATCATTTTTTGGTAGTGCCCTTATTTATAAGATAAGCTAAAATACCCCATTCACTATTTTTGACAAAAAGGAGAATTTCCATGTGTTGCCATAATTGCAAATCTGAATCTATTGTAAAAAATGGTTTTAATTCGACCGGTAAGCAAATGTATCGTTGTAATGCATGTGGCCGTTAATTTGTATTGAATCCGAAAAAATACCCAATTTCGGACGAAAAGAAAAAATTAATTGACCGTTTGTTACTGGAACGTATTTCATTGGCTGGAATTGCGCGAGTAGCAGGTGTTTCCGAGTCATGGCTTCAGAAGTATGTAAATGAGAAATATGATCAAACTCCGTAAGAAATAAAAGTTGAAAAGAAAACAAAAGGACGTCTCACCATTGAATGTAACGAACTATGGTCTTTTGTGGGAAAAAAGTCTAATAAACAATGGATTTGGCTTGCTATCGATCGGGATACTCGAGAAATTGTTGGGGTTTATATTGGCGATCGCAGCGAGC
>CAUYTW010000217.1 GCA_963575715.1 Gammaproteobacteria bacterium
TTACAGGCTGACAGCCGGGAAAGACCGGCTCCTAATTCTGAAAACCGCCCGCTTTTCTCCCTGCCCGGCTAAAGCCGGGGTGGCTCTCTCGCGGGCATTTGGTGAAGTCAAAACCGATTCAAATTCAAACTAAAGCCATTGGTTTTAACATCAAAAACAGCATTTTCTCTTTTTGACTTCGAGCGTTTTCCGCGTTGAGCATCTATAAATAAATGAATAAAAACATATCTTTCTCTCTCCATACCTTAGAACTAGGGCCGATGGAGAATTTGATTTATCTGATTCTAGATCAATCGACTGGTCAAGCTGCAGTAGTGGATCCAGGTTGGGAGCCTGAACAGATTTTAATCTTGGCTAGAGAGCTTAATGCTACTATTACTGATGTTCTACTTACCCACAGCCACTTTGATCATGTCGATGGTCTTGAAGCCATCATCAATAGCAGCAATGCACGGCTTCATCTACTCAAGGATGAAGCCCAATTTTGGAATAAATATCTCGATATACCTTATCTTCACCATGAAGGTGAAATTATTCATTTAGGCCAAACTCCGATCAAAGTCCTCCATACTCCTGGTCACACGCCCGGTTCTGCCTGTTATCTTCTCCCTGGTCATCTCTTTACTGGCGATACACTGTTCGTGCTTGGTCACGGACGCTGTGACCTACCGGGCGGCAATTCAAACGAGATGTATCGTACTTTGCACCGACTAGGTACCGAAATTCCTGGTGAAACTGTTATTCATCCCGGTCATTACTATGGGTGGGCATCCACTTCGACCATCACTGAGCAGCTTGCTTCTAATCCATCTATGGATTTCTCTGATTATTCAACTACTATGCACTAAAAATGCATAAGTTGCTTGTGGACTGAAAGTCACGAATCATTCAAGAATATTGATGGATGTCGGTGACGCTCTAAATGCTCTTGAACCATTGTGTCTGTTATATACCACATTATCTATACACTATATTTTATCGCTCGAATAAATATTCAGGATGATGATTCACGAAAAATTTTATATTGATGACGCTGGCTGGATAAATAGGGTAAAACGAGTATATTCACCTAATTTTGATGAACGACCGTCGGACACGAATATTAACTTGATAGTAATTCATTCTATTAGTTTACCTCCTGGTGAATACGGTGGTCCGTGGATTGATAAGTTATTCACAAATAGTCTACCAAAAATGGTACACCCTTATTTTACGCAATTGGAAGGGATGCGTGTTTCAGCTCATCTTTTAATCCGTCGCAATGGTGTGCTAGTTCAGTATGTTCCATTACATCATCGTGCTTGGCACGCGGGAATTTCAATCTGGGAGGGGCGACCGCGCTGCAATGATTATTCTATCGGAATAGAATTGGAAGGAGTAGATACAATTTTATATACTGATATTCAATATACGATTTTAATGGAAATCGTACAAGCTCTTATGACATTTTATCCTAAAATTACCCTTGACCGAATTGTCGGTCACTGTGATATTGCGCCAGGACGTAAAACCGACCCCGGTCCCGCTTTTGATTGGACACGGTTACGACAAGCGCTACATAATGTCAAGAACCCCACGGCTAAAAACGGGGGCTTGTGAAGTCAAATTCACAAGTTCG
>CAUYTW010000218.1 GCA_963575715.1 Gammaproteobacteria bacterium
TATCACTTTTGGCCTAATTTTAGATATGTTCAGTTAGTGTTAACAGGCCCTAGGACTCCAATTGCAGGCCGCAATACTTATCAATAGAAAGCGAATTATTAAATGAATATTTTTATATATGAAATGTAAAGCAAATACTGATGACTATTTCAAGTAACAAACCCTGGGCCGGTCGTTTTACCGCCCCCACAAATACTTTTGTTGAGGAATTCACCGCCTCGGTGGATTTTGATTATCGCCTTGCCCATCAAGATATTGATGGTTCGCTTGCTCATGCGCGCATGCTGACGCGGGCTGGTGTGCTCACCCCGGAAGATTTGACCGCCATTGAAAGTGGACTGGAGGAAATTCGCGGTGAAATTGAACGCGGCGAATTTTCCTGGGAAACGCGTCTTGAAGATGTTCACATGAACATTGAGGCGCGCCTGACCGAGCGGATTGGTATCGCGGGCAAAAAACTTCATACCGGGCGTTCACGGAACGATCAAGTGGCGACTGACACGCGCTTGTGGCTGCGTGGCGCGATTGACGACATTCTTGTCGAACTCGTTCGGCTGCAAGCAGCACTATTGGACCTGGCCGAACGCGAGGCCGACACCATTATGCCCGGTTTTACCCACCTGCAAACCGCGCAACCTGTCACTTTTGGTCATCATCTGCTGGCCTGGTTCGAGATGCTGCAACGGGATTGTGGGCGTTTACGCGACTGTCGAACCCGGGTTAATGTGCTACCCCTTGGCGCGGCAGCCCTGGCAGGCACCAGTTATCCCATTGACCGCGCCTACACCGCACAGCTCCTAGGGTTTTCTGCGGTCGCCGAAAACTCCCTGGACGCGGTATCAGATCGAGATTTCGCCATTGAATTCAGCGCATGTGCCGCCTTGCTCATGACCCACCTTTCACGCTTTTCTGAAGAATTGGTGTTGTGGTCGTCGCCCGCTTTTGATTTTGTAGATCTTTCCGATGCCTTTTGCACTGGCTCTTCCATTATGCCGCAGAAGAAAAATCCCGATGTACCGGAATTGGTGCGGGGTAAAACCGGACGGGTTTATGGTCACCTGATGGCACTGCTGACACTGATGAAGGCGCAACCCCTGGCCTATAACAAGGACAATCAGGAAGACAAGGAACCGCTGTTCGATACTGTGGATACCGTGCGCGGATCATTGAAAGTGTACGCCGACATGATGCTGGTGTTGCAGGTCAAACGCGATCACCTCCGCGAGGCCGCCCGTCGCGGTTTCGCCACCGCTACCGACCTGGCTGACTATCTGACGCGCCGTGGCCTGCCCTTCCGCGATGCTCACGAAGTCGTGGGTCGGGCCGTGCGTCTAGGTGTGGAGACCGGTCGTGACCTTGCCCAACTTTCCTTAGAAGAACTTCGCAGTTTTTCTGCGGTCATAGACCGTGATGTTTATCAGGTATTAACCCTGGAAGGATCAGTGGCCGCACGTGACCACTTTGGTGCCACCGCCCCTCGTCAGGTCAGGGAAGCGATAATAAGAGCGCGGGAAAGGCTTGATACCGCAAAATAAACAATTCAATCTTACTTCACTTCATGTAGGAGTTACGCAGTTGAACTTGTTACTCTATAAAAGGATTGAGTTTTTGCTG
>CAUYTW010000219.1 GCA_963575715.1 Gammaproteobacteria bacterium
TCTGATGTAACTGACTGAAAATTTTGAACCTATTTTTCAACTGCGTAACTCCTATCCACCATAAAGATTTAGGATTTTTCAACCTGACCTTGCCATGGCCCTGCTCAACGTCCTTCGTTATCCCGACCCTCGTCTTCGGCAACGTGCGCAACCCGTCGAAGCGCTAACCCCGGAGATCGTGCGCTTGATTAATGATATGTTCGAAACCATGTATACCGCTCCTGGCATTGGACTCGCCGCCACACAGGTCAATGTTCCCTGGAGGGTGATTACCATTGATGTTACTGAAGCCCAAAAACAACCCTTATGCCTTATCAATCCAGAAATTCTGGCGCGTGACGGCAGCGGAAACATGGATGAAGGTTGTCTTTCAGTACCAGGCATTTTCGAGCCGGTAGCACGCGCCAGCCATATTGTTTTCCGCGCCACGGATCGCAATGGTCGCCTTTTTGAACGTGCTGCCGATGGCTTGCTTGCTGTATGCATCCAGCATGAGATGGATCATTTAGAAGGCAAGCTCTTCGTCGATTATCTCTCTGAATTAAAACGCAACCGGATTCGTAAAAAATTGGAAAAACAGACGCGACAAACCTTCTAATAATCTGTGCATTGGTTAGGTGACAAGCTGAAAATTGGAGATTCAAGCCACAGCTTATCCCACAATTTTTCAGGTATCGCCTTACTTATGCACAGATTAATAATAATGATTGTCGCCGTTTAGTTAGATACGGTCTGATTATGTAGAAAAATTAAAAATTTTGTTGTATATTAACCTGATTAAACATCCCGCGAATTTATTTGTAAAAATAGCCACTAACACTAATTGCTATAAATTTGGAGGTAAACATTATGGCTGTTCTATCCATAATCGCCGCCGTGGCTCATAACGGCGTTATTGGTCGAAAAGGAAAAATGCCTTGGTATCTACCAAGTGAACTCGGTAGATTCATGTGCATAACCAATAATAGTCCCATCATCATGGGAAGAAGGACTTTTGAAGCGATTGGTCATCCTTTGCCGGATCGAGTCAACATCGTGATGACTAAGGATCATGACTTTCATCAAGAGGGAGTAGTCATAGCTAATTCTCTTTCCGATGCGCTTAAATTCGCCGAGACGAACGAAGCGGATGAAATATTTATCATTGGTGGAGAAAAACTCTATAAAGATACCGTTAATCTAGCATCAAGGATATATTTAACCAGTATTCTTGCCGATTATGAAGGTGATGTATTCTTTCCTAAGATTGATTTTTCAGAATGGCATGTAATTTTTTCGCGTTATTTCGCCGAAGTCACTCCGCACCATTTTACCATTATTGAGAAAAAAGATGCCTTGCGGAAAGCTGAAATTCACTCCCATTGGGAATGTGCGGAAGTTGAACAGAATATTCTTGGTCGCGCCATCCCAGCGAGCATCATTCTGAAATCACAGGATAGTGCGATTATGAATGAAATCGGAAAATATAGAAGATGGTGATATTTTTTGGAGTTCGCTCGAATGCTTAGTTAATCGTGATCCGTCAAGAACCCCACGGCTAAAGGCGGGGGCTTGTGAAATCAAATTCACAAGTTCGAACTTGACCAGCCTAA
>CAUYTW010000220.1 GCA_963575715.1 Gammaproteobacteria bacterium
GGTGTGCTCCCACCTGATCACCAGGAGCACATGGGTGTGCTCCCACCTGATCACCAGGAGCACATGGGTGTGCTCCCACCTGATCACCCTGATCACCAGGAGCACGGTTATCGTCATGGCCGTACCCGTCATCCGTTGTAGATACGGGAATTATGAAACCGTCAGGAATTTGCAGGATGATGCCTGCGTCAATCAATTTTTTGGTCAACTTGCGGATATTCTTCCATTCCTGTGAATCCCTGGAGATTTCTAGCCCAGGATGTAGGCGTGCTGTGATGTCCTTACCGCTGATTGGTCCATATTCAGCGATGATGTCGTAGACAGCTTGTCGTTCAGGGGATAAAACAATGACGTTAGACGCGGGCGCGTCTTGAGTGAGGGAAGTCATGGGAGTAAGGCTCCATGTTGAAATGAGGAGCCGTCACTGACTGCGGTCAAGCAGGGTGGTGACGGGCTATATGGAGTTGACCGACCGGCAACATGGAACCGGCGAATCTTGCGATTCCACCATATAGCCCTCTCACCATAAAGGGTGATCGCTGGCAATAAATACCGCGACAAGATGATCGGGAGTAATGCTACATGTTGATCTAGGCGGTCAAGCCTAGGCCGCGCAGGTTGCGCGACTTGATTAGAATATCGTAATCGCCTAATTGTTGTCAAGTTTTGGAAGAAATGACCAATCAACAGGCGTGGCTTCGCGTCATCGCCGACCAGGCGAGTAATTTGATTTTCCATGAGTGCGCATCCTTACGCCTGAACGGTGGGAGTCGGGGTGACGGGAATAACGAAGACGATGACGACGAACGTCATCGGTTCAATGAAAAAAGCAAGCATGACAGTGCCTCTATAAGTGATTGTTAATTCACCTTGAAAAAGCACGCACGCCAAAAATGACTACTGTAAATGGGAAAAACCAATCTATGTTGGTTATACTAGGATTGCTATTGTTTCCTAGTCTTCCCCATTGTGGGAGCTACTTCTGGCGGAGACGTGCTACCCGTGCGTTTCCGCTTTTTTTTTCAAAAACCTTGACAGGCAATTAGATAACTTTTTGATGGAAAACTCCATCATGAAATTTCCAACAGAATTAAATGGTTAAAAGTTCAACTGCGTAACTTCTTGTTTTATCCGATTCTTTGGATGGTTTGTCGTCCGTTTTCCACCCATTGTCGCGCCGTGGTTGATGACTTAACCACTATCTCATGGAGGTTAATCAATATCTCCAGCATGTAACCACCTGACAGGTCATCCCTTACTCTTACTGCGTCCCAACCGCGATCTCTATAGAGCACCATCCCAAGGTACGATCCCTCATGGGTACATATCTCACCATCATTAAGTGGTTTTCAGGCAGGTATCAGATTTATAAAAGGAGATGACAGGTAACAAACGAGATGGTCAGGAATTGAATTACTTGAATCATTAGAGTGATTTATCGAAATTAATTCGTTATGGCGTTCGTCATCTCGTAGATTCAATTTTTTACTGCGATCAGGCCAAATTTCTGATGGTTTTTTATGTATTAATACAGCGAGATGTCCACGTATCTCCCGTGATCCATGTCCATTAATTGACTGGTGAACAA
>CAUYTW010000221.1 GCA_963575715.1 Gammaproteobacteria bacterium
TAAACGCGTCATGCGCGGGAGGCTCGTTCATTATCGGGGAGACTTTGGCAGCCTCTGTGCAACTATAGTTGCGTGGAGTGGCAATCAAAAACTGAATATAATCTTGTACACTGCATTTTGGTCGGTTCATTGTTGTATTTTAACGCAATTGTTTGTCAACTGCGTAACTCCTAATCCTTAATCAATTCCCCGCGCAACGAGGAAAGAACCAGGTCTAGAACACCCTTTTTTGCCCATCGATTGGCACGTGTATAAATGGTGTGCCAATTCCCGAATTCTTTTGGCAAATCACGCCACTTACATCCCTGCTCTAAAATATGCAATATCGCATTTAGAACTGTAAAATTGGAAATTTTTACATTTCCACGCTGATGTGGCAGCATCTGTTCTATTTTTTTAAATTGTACAATGGTTAATTCCATGTTTTTTCTAAAAATGTTAGTGTTAACAGGCCCTAATTTAACTAATCCCCCTGAAGGGGGTGGTCTCAAACCAGCAAGGAATTTTGATGAGTAGGTGGTTAAAGATGATGCCATTATTAATTAGCGTTGCGTTTTCATCGTTGCTGCGTGCAACCGAAGAACCAACCGCAGTGGAGGCGAAGGCCGCTATCAGAAAAACGTTATCCACCATTGATGACACCGCCACGCCCACAAACATTTCTCACGCAACGGTGACGGTAGAATCAATAGAATGTGACGATGCAATGCTTGCCACAATTGCCTCGACAGTACCCTCAGATAACGACCTGGCCCGGGTTGAGCGTGACGCAACCGCTGATTCCGCGATGCTGCCGCGCTTGGCAGCTATGTTGTTGGCGCGTAATAACCACGGCGATGCGAGCCGTGCGCTACGTTTGCTTGAAGGTTTTCCGCGCCAACATCCGACGTGGGCACGGGGTTCAGTTCAATGGTTGTTGCTGCTTGCTAGGGAACGGGTATTGGCGCGCAAGGGCGAGATCCGCATCAAAAGCGCGACCAATGTCCAAAATAATGAATTAATCACCTTGCGTAAGGAGCTGGAAGAAGCTCGCAAGGATCGGGAAACTGCGCGGCGCGAGATCATTGAGCTGCGGCGCAAACTCAAGGACATCACCTCCATTGAGAAAAGCATGGATGAGCGCAAAACCCATTGATTCCTTGAATATTCATCCCCAACCACGGGTATTAGTGGTGGATGACGATCCTGACTTGTTGCGCCTGCTGACCATTCGTCTAAAAGCAGCGGGCTACGAGGTCGCGGGTGCCGGTGGAGGCGAACAGGCTCTTTCCATGCTGCCCACTTTTCGCCCTCAGGTATTGCTTACCGATCTGCGCATGGATGGCATGGATGGTTTGGCATTGTTCGATACCGTAAGCCGCCGCCATCCAACGTTACCGGTGATCATCTTGACCGCCCACGGCACCATCCCAGAGGCGGTGGATGCTACCCGTCGTGGAATTTTCGGCTTTCTTACCAAGCCGTTCGACGCTCGTTTGTTGGTGGAACAGATCGACGCTGCCGTGCGTCTGCGCGCACCCGATGCGCCCGATGTGGCGGCCGCTACCTGGCGTGCCGACATCATTACCCGGAGCAGCGCCATGGAAGAGGTGCTTTCCCAGGCGCGACGGGTAGCGGAGGGTGATGCCAGCATCTACATCCATGGCGATAGCGGCACCGGCAAGGAATTGTTGGCGCGGGCCATTCATCGCGCTGGACGCCGCGCTCGGGGACCATTTTTGGCTCTGAACTGCGCCGCTATTCCAGAAAACCTCTTGGAATCTGAATTGTTCGGCCATGTCAAGGGCGCCTTTACCGGAGCGGTAAACAGCAACAAAGGAATGTTCGTGGCAGCCAGTGGTGGCACGCTGTTTTTGGACGAGATTGGAGATATGCCGCTCTCTTTTCAGGCTAAACTGTTGCGGGTATTGCAAGAGCGCCAGGTGCGTCCGGTAGGTGCCACTCAGAACATCGCGGTGGACGTGCGGATTATTTGCGCCAGTCACCGTGATTTAGAGGTTGAAATACGCAACCGTGAGTTTCGTGAGGATCTTTATTATCGCTTGTGCGTGGTCACCCTGCATTTGCCATCCCTCGCCGAACGTCCCGAGGATATTTTGCTTTTAGCAGATTATTTTCTCACCACTCTTTCCAAACGCTATGGTTATGAAGATCTACGCTTTGCGCCCGAGGCATTAGAATTATTGGTCCAGGCTCCTTGGCCGGGTAATGTGCGTCAACTCTATAATGTTGTTGAACAGGTAGTCGCCCTCTCCACCGGAACGGTGATTCCATCATTGTTGGTGGGTCGCGCCTTGCGTGGCGAACCGCAGGATATCCCTTCTCTTGAGGAGGCGCGAAATGATTTTGAGCGTGATTACCTAGTGCGTCTTCTTCGATTAACCCGTGGCAATGTAGCTCACGCAGCACGCTTGGCAAAACGCAACCGCACCGAATTTTATCGTTTGCTGCATCGACATCATCTGGATCCTGTCCAATTCAAAGACGAGATGGGCTAGGATGTTAAGAACTCTTCGAGATCGAGTGGTTTCCACGTTAAAAATTTATGAAAATTCTTGATCGCTATATTGGCCGCGTCGTGGCCTTCGGTATTTCAGTAGTGATGCTAGTTTTACTTGCACTGTATACCTTCGTGGCGCTGCTAGGGGAAATGGATCGAGTAGGTAGCGGCCATTACGGAATTGTTGCGGCTATCATTTATGTGCTGTATACCCTTCCTAAACGCGTCTATGAACTCTTTCCCGTAACTGCCCTAATTGGAACGTTGGTGAGTCTAGGAAGCCTTTCGGCAAGTTCAGAACTGACCGCAATTCGTGCCGCAGGAGTGTCGATTGGGCGTATTGGACGATCCGTAATGCGCGTGGGGGCAATACTCATGGCCGCCGTGGTTCTGGTGGGAGAATTTATTGCACCCGACATGGAACAATACGCTACTCGCGAGCGAGCCATCGCTTTGGGTCAACAAGTGGCGATGAAGGGGCGTTCTGGATTCTGGGCGCGGGATGGAGATAACTTTATTAATATCCGACGGATTCATCCAGGCGGTCGGCTTTCGGACTTAACCATTTACCAACTCGATGCCGATCATCGCCTCAAGACGCAAACCCAGGCGACGATGGCCACTTATTACAACGGTGCTTGGCAACTCGCGGGAATTATGCGACGAGAAGTTTCCCGGGAGGGAATATCCACCGAATACATTCCTCAAGCAACCTGGCAATCCTTAATTAGTCCTGCATTATTGGAAGTGGTCATGGTTCGTCCCGATGCGCTTTCAATTGTTGGACTCTATCACTATATCCAATATCTGCAAGATAACCATCTTGATGCTTCGCGTTATCTCCAGGCAATGTGGACGAAATTAGTAGATCCAGTCACAACCGGAGTAATGATTCTCTTGGCGCTTCCTTTTATTTTTGGCCCGTTGCGTTCTGTTTCATTGAGCCAGCGGGTGCTCGCTGGATTTTTTGTTGGCATTTCTTTTCATATACTGAATCGCGCCTTCCATTATATTGGACAGATCTACTCATTGAATCCAGCTTTTAGCGCTTGTTTTCCTACCTTACTATTTCTTGGAATCACGTTGACCTGGTTAAAACGAGTACGCTAAAAAATATTAACCAAAATAGCGTTCGACATAGATGATCAGGTAACCAACAGTATTATTTGACTGATAATCACTGGAGACCTTACGTAAGGTAATTGGGATTTCTTGTGACCTATCTTTATCTTTGTGAAAAACCATCACAGGCCCGCGACATCGCCCGAGCATTAGGCGTGCGTAAAAAAGGCGTGGGCTGCTTGATGGGTGAAAGCAACGGCCAACAAATTGTGGTGACCTGGTGCTATGGACATTTACTAGAAATGGAGCCGCCAGATAGCTACGATCCGGCGTTCAAACGCTGGAGCCTTGAAACGCTGCCTATTGTGCCTAATGAGTGGCGGCTCGCGCCCCGGCCCGACGGCAAAGAACAGCTCCAGGCCATTCAAGCTCTGCTCAAGGAAGCCAGCGAGGTCATTATCGCCACCGACGCTGACCGTGAGGGCGAACTCATCGCCCGTGAGGTCTTGACACTTTCCCGCTGGCGTGGACCGGTGCAGCGGTTGTGGCTTTCCGCTCTGGATGACGCCAGTATTCGCAAGGCGCTCGCGGCGTTGCTACCCGGCGCGAAAACCGAGCCATTATGGCAAGCCGGACTTGGGCGTGCGCGTGCTGACTGGCTGGTGGGGATGAACTTGACCCGCGCCTACACCGTTACCGGACGACGCATGGGTTATGACGGCGTGCTCTCAGTGGGGCGGGTTCAAACTCCGACTCTAAAACTCATCGTGGATCGCGACCTGACCATTGAGTCATTTGTTCCAATTGCATATTTTGATGTTATCGCGCTATTTGTCTTAGAGGGTGATCCTGCCTACCACGGCGAGTATGAGGGCGAAGTCAAGAAAACGCGCAAGGGCAAAAAAGGTGCGGTGATGGCTAAGGCGGGCACGAATCCAGGTGAACGCCGCTTCCATGCGCGCTGGATACCGCCGGAGTCGGTCGCTGATGCTGAGGGGCGTTGCCTCAAACGCGAAGCGGCGGAAGATGTGGTCGCCAAGGTAACCAGGCATTTTGGCGAGATTGGCAAGGCCGAGACTAAACGAGTCAAGGAACCACCTCCTTTGCCTTTTGATCTCTCGACACTCCAACAGGTCGCCTCGCGGCGCTGGGGCATGGGCGCGCAACAGGTGCTCGACACCGCGCAGGCGCTTTACGAGACCCATAAGGCTATCACTTACCCACGCACTGATTGCCCCTATCTGCCCGATAGCCAGCACGCCGAGGCACCGACGGTATTGACGGCCATCGTGGCCTCCGATCCCACAATGGCAACCTTGGTACGCGACGCCAATCCAGCTCTTTGTTCACGGGCCTGGGACGAATCCAGGATTACCGCCCACCATGCCATTATTCCAACCGCCGCAAAATCTGAGGTCGGACGCATGAATGGCGTTGAACTCAAGATTTACGACCTGATTCGACGTCGCTACCTCGCCCAGTTTTATCCGGCACATGAATATGACCGCACCGAAGTGGAAGTCGTGATCGAGCAAGCGCTTTTTCGCGCTACGGGACGAGTGATGCGCATCGCGGGCTGGCGCGTGGCATTGGGAGAGGAGACGCCGACTGAGGACGGCGACGAGGAGCCAGTGCTGCCGGTGATGACCACGGGTGAGTCGGTCAAGAATTTAGAAACGTTGCTGGAGGACAAGCAGACCCGCCCACCGTCGCGGTACACCGAAGGCACACTGATCGCGGCGATGAAAAACGTTGGGCGCGCCGTCGCTGATCCCAAGCTCAAAAAGGTGCTTAAGGAAACCTCCGGCATCGGTACCGAAGCGACCCGTGCGGGTATCATCGAGACTCTGGTCAAACGGGGTTTTTTGCTCAAGGAAGGGCGCCGTAACCTGATTAGCACCCCTGCAGGACGGGCGTTGATCGACGCCTTGCCCGAGGCAGTTAAGGATCCAGCCACTACTGCATTATGGGAACAGGGCCTAGAGGAAATCGCACGCGGTGAGTCTGCCTTGCAACCCTTCCTGGAGCGTCAGGCGCGCTGGGTCGGTGAGATCATAGCAATAGTCAAAACAGGAAGAACGCCATCGGGCCTAGCCCGCCTGACGGCTCATAAACAAGGCATAAACGCCAAGAATACTCAGGTTTCATCTTTAGCCAAGGTAGACCATAAGACCGCCCAGGATGCGGACAAGACTATCGTCCAGACGCCCTCGCCTAGAGAAGGACACATACCGGCCCTTTGGGATGATATCCCCCCACCATGGGAGTCCGTTTCTTTCTCGCTTCCTTCGCCAGCGACACAAATTCATTGCCCAAGTTGTAACCAGGGACACCTTGTGAAACGTACCGCCCAACGTGGTGCAAATACCGGAAGAATTTTTTGGGGCTGCTCGGAGTTTCCACGCTGTCGATACACGGATTACCATTGATACTTATCAAATTGAATCAATTCTAGTTTAACTCTGAAGATGCTTGACAACGTGATCCACTTTACCAAGATGCACGGGCTAGGTAATGATTTCGTCATCATTGATGCCCTCCGTCAACAAATTACACTTACTCCGACCTTAGTGCGTTTTTTCGCTGATCGTCATTTTGGGATAGGCTGTGATCAAGTGTTATTGGTGGAGCATAGCGAACGAAAGGGATTAGACTTTCGCTATCGTATCTTTAATGCCGACGGTGGCGAAGTTGAACAGTGTGGTAATGGTGCTCGCTGTTTTGCTCGTTTTGTACGTGAGGAAGGATTGACCAATAAGGATCAAATCGCCGTGGAAACTGCTGCTGGAGAAATTTTTTTACGCATAGAAAAAAATGGAGAGGTAACCGTGAATATGGGAAAACCCTGTTTTATTCCCGAAGCCATCCCTTTCTTGGCAGATCAGGAAGCAATTTTTTATTCGTTGTTGGTGACAGAACAAAAAATATCTTGCGGGGTAGTATCCATAGGTAATCCTCATTGTGTTTTACGCATCGATAACATCGCAACCGCAAATGAAACAATTACTACGCTTGGCCCTATTTTAGAACACCATGAGCGTTTTCCGCAGCGAGTTAATGTGGGATTTATGGAAGTAGTTACCCGCGAATCTATCAAACTACGGGTTCACGAACGTGGTGTGGGAGAAACCCTTGCTTGCGGTACAGGAGCCTGTGCCGCAGTAGCGGTGGGGATACGTCAGGGTCTACTGGATCCCAGGGTGATCGTGGATCTCCCTGGTGGACAGTTAACCATTCATTGGCCAAGCGAACGGGATCCCATCTCGATGACTGGGCCAGCGGCACGAGTTTTTGACGGCACAATTGAGTTAGCGTTCCTCGACCGTGCCCTGTTGAAAACCTGTGGATAACTTGGCTACTGTTGTGAATAACTTTGAGGCATCTTTGTTAGTTTTAATGGATGGAATTAGTTGTCCACAGAGTTATTCACAAGATATTCACAACTTATCCATAAGATATCATTTACATAATTTTTTTATTAATAAATACTTATAGACTTATTCACAGGTTTTGCGCTCCGTAATAACAACAAATTCTTTAAAATCTTTAAACATATATTATTGTAGTTAGTATACTTACCTATCATTTATTAATCTTTCTGGAGTTGCCACATGTTTAGTAGGAAAATAACCATTAAGGATTTTGATCCGGAATTATGGAGCGCGCTTCAGCAAGAGGCAGAACGTCAAGAGCAACATATCGAGCTTATTGCCTCGGAAAATTACGCAAGTCCGGGGGTATTAATGGCACAAGGTTCGGTGCTCACCAACAAGTACGCCGAGGGCTATCCGGGTAAGCGTTACTATGGTGGCTGCGAGCATGTTGACAGCGCCGAGCTGCTTGCCATTGAACGCGCAAAGAAGCTCTTTGGCGCTGCCTACGTCAATGTTCAACCACATTCAGGCTCTCAGGCTAACGCCGCTGCTTACATGGCATTAATCAACCCAGGCGATACCATTCTTGGGATGTCTCTGGATGCAGGAGGCCATCTTACGCATGGGGCGAAACCAAATTTTTCTGGTCGGATTTACAAGGCAATCCAGTATGGGGTTCGTGCCGGAGATGGACTGATTGATTATGATCAGGTTGAACGTCTGGCTAATGAGCACCGACCCAAACTCATTGTGGCGGGCTTTTCCGCTTACTCACGATGGGTGGACTGGGGGCGCTTTCGGGCAATTGCGGATAATGTTGGTGCCTATCTGCTGGTCGATATGGCGCATGTCGCAGGGTTGGTCGCTGTTGGACTTTATCCGAGTCCGATAGGAATTGCCGACGTGACTACCACCACCACCCATAAGACGCTCCGTGGTCCGCGTGGCGGCATGATTCTCGCACGAGCTAATCCCGACATTGAAAAGCGGATTTCTTCCCTAGTTTTTCCAGGTATCCAGGGAGGACCCTTGATGCATGTAATCGCCGCTAAGGCCATTGCCTTCAAGGAAGCATTAGCTCCTGAATTCAAGATTTATCAAACACAAGTCATCAGCAATGCCCGCACGATGGCAGAAGTTCTCGTTGAACGTGGTTATCGAATAGTTTCCGGAGGTACTGATAATCATTTATTCTTGGTGGATCTTATTCAACACGGCCTTACCGGTAAGGCCGCTGATGCCGCGCTGGGGGCTGCGTATATTACCGTCAATAAAAACGCTGTTCCCAACGATCCACAATCTCCATTTGTGACGAGTGGTATTCGTATTGGTACTCCGGCGATGACTACTCGTGGTTTTTGCGAATACGAATCTCGAATTCTTGCCAACTGGATTGCTGACATATTGAATGATGTGACCAATACTACGCTTCAGACCGAAATTAGAGCTAAGGTTCTTGATCTTTGTGCCCGTTTTCCCGTTTATACTAATTGATAAAGACTGATGCGTTGTCCCTTTTGTTTAGCCACGGATACCCGCGTGATTGATTCTCGCCTGGCGGGAGAAGGTGATCAGGTACGTCGACGCCGTGAATGTCCAAAATGCGAGGAGCGTTTCACTACGTTTGAAAGCGCGGAATTAATCATGCCTCGGGTTATTAAACGGGATGGAACTCGTCAACTTTTCGATCAAGCTAAATTACGCGTTGGAATGATGCGTTCCCTAGAAAAGCGCCCCCTGGATACCGAAGTCGTAGAATCCGCTATTGCGCGGATTGAATATCGATTACGAACGAGTGGCGAGCGGGAAGTACGCTCACGTATTTTAGGTGAATGGGTAATGGAAGAATTGCGGGGACTTGATCAAGTAGCCTATATACGCTTCGCTTCGGTCTATCGTGGCTTTAAGGACGTAAATGATTTCCGTGAAGAAATAGAGCGTCTACAGGAAGGATTATCGACCGATGGAAATAAATGAGGTTGAACTCGACAATGAATAAAATCGTAGCTGGCGATAAAAAAACATAATATCAACTTTATTCTTGAGTCTGGATGTCCATGTTTAGCCCGGAAGATCACCAATTCATGTCACGGGCGTTGCGACTTGCTCGTCGCGGCCTGTATACCACTGATCCCAATCCCCGTGTTGGTTGCGTTTTAGTCCGCGATAATGAAGTAGTGGGCGAAAGCTGGCACGAACGCACGGGCGAAGCGCACGCCGAGGTCCGTGCCTTGGCGTGTGCGGGTGAACGAGCGCGCGGCGCGACTTGTTATGTGACCTTGGAGCCTTGTTGCCACCAAGGCCGCACTCCACCCTGCGCGCGTGCCTTGATCAAGGCAGGAATAAAGCGTGTGGTAGCTGCCATGGAAGATCCCAATCCCCTGGTGAGCGGAAAGGGATTGGAAGAACTTAAGGCAGCCGGGATTTTGACTACAGTCGGTTTAATGGCCGCCGAAACTGAAGCGCTTAATCCTGGATTCATCAAACGGATGCGTTTCAAACGGCCCTACGTGCGCTGCAAGCTGGCAATGAGTCTGGATGGACGTACCGCCATGGCTTCGGGAGAAAGTAACTGGATTACCGATGCTCCTGCACGGATTGATGTCCAGCGACTTCGGGCGCGGAGTTCGGCGATGATGATGGGAATTGGTACGGTACTCGCCGACGACCCGCGAGGTACGGTACGTTTTGCAGACCTCGCGGAGGAATATCCTGGAGGTGAAGCAGCCGTGCGTCAGCCGTTGCGTGTGATCGTTGATCCCAATTTGAGTCTGCCGCAAAACGCACGAATACTTTCCGCGCCGGGTCGAACGTTAATCGTCACGGTCAGTAATGATGATATTGAAGCGAATCTATTGCGCAAGCGCGGAGCAGAAATAGTACGTCTGCCAGGATCTCTGGATAAAGTAGACTTGAGGGCATTGATGGATTTTTTAGGTTCCTGGGAAATTAACGAGGTCTTGCTGGAAACAGGAGCAATTTTAAGTGGATCAATGCTTCAGGCGGGACTCATTGATGAATTAATCATTTATGTGGCGCCGTTAATCTTGGGCGATAGCGCACGCGGGTTATTTCATCTTTTGAATTTAAACCATTTATCCGATGCCTATCGCATTGAAATTCGTGATTTGCGGGCAATCGGAAAGGATTGGCGCATTGAAGCGACGATACAGTATTCTAAAAAGTCCGTTTGATCTATAAGGTGACAAAAAGGATTAATCATTAATGTTTACAGGAATCATTCAGGCAATTGGCGAAATCGCCACCCTGGAACCGCGTGACGGAGATTTACGTCTGCGGATTCGTACCGCCAAGCTCGATCTTAGTGATGTAACGATAGGTGACAGCATCGCCGTAAATGGAGTTTGTCTTACCGCGATAAATTTGCCTGGAGATGGTTTTTGGGCGGATATTTCCGGGGAAACAATCTCTCGAACCATTCTGCGACATTTAAATCGTGGGAGCAGGGTCAATCTAGAAAAAGCCTTGACCCCTACTACTCGTTTGGGCGGACATTTGGTGAGCGGTCATGTGGATGGTGTGGGCAAGATTATTTCGCGCCACGCCGAGGCACGATCAATACGTTTTGTCATTGCTGCCCCTGCTACGCTGGCGCGTTATATTGCTGAAAAAGGCTCCATCTGCATTGATGGCGTAAGTTTGACCGTCAACGGAGTAGAGGGTGCGCGGTTTGATCTGAATATCGTGCCGCATACCCTGGCTGAGACCACAATTGGCGAATACGCGCCAGGACAGGAAGTTAATCTGGAAGTAGATATCATCGCCCGTTACCTAGAGCGTTTACTTTTAGGCGAACGCGCGGCCCAGCCACGACAGGGTGGAGTAACTCGGGAGTTGCTGGCCGAAGCTGGCTTCATTGATAAATAAAAAGTCAAGGTAAAAGGTTCATTCATGCCACTAAATACCATTCCTGAACTCATTGACGACATTCGCCAGGGATACATGGTCATCCTGATGGATGATGAAAATCGAGAAAATGAAGGTGATCTTGTCATGGCTGCCGAGCTAGTTACGGCTGAAGACATTAATTTCATGGCACGTTATGGGCGTGGCTTGATTTGCCTTACTCTTACTCAGGAACGTTGTCAACAATTACGTTTGCCGCTGATGGTAAGGGATACCAATGACAAGCACGCAACCAATTTCACAGTATCCATCGAGGCGGCCAAGGGTGTGACTACCGGTATTTGCGCTGCGGATCGCGCGCATACGGTGCGCGCTGCGGTAGCTGCTGAGGCCCGTCCCGAAGATTTAGTCCATCCTGGCCATATTTTCCCTCTTATGGCTCAACCTGGGGGGGTGCTCACCCGTGCAGGCCATACCGAGGCAGGTTGTGATTTGGCGCGTTTGGCTGGCTTGACGCCGGCTACGGTGATTGTTGAAATTCTTAACGAGGATGGCACCATGGCGCGTCGTCCTGATTTGGAAATATTCGCCGCTCGCCACGGATTAAAAATGGGCACGATTGCTGATCTTATTCACTATCGTACCGTGTACGAAAAAAATATCGAACGCGTGGCGGAAACTATCCTGCATACCGAATACGGTGATTTTCGCCTGCTGGCTTATCTGGATACCCTGGATCATGCCTTACATTTCGTGTTGGTCAGTGGTCCATTAAATTCTCTCCATCCTCCATTGGTACGAGTACATCTGCAAGACGATCTCTGTGACCTCCTCGGAGGAAAATCGGCGGGATGTGGTTGGTCATTGCAAGACGCACTGATAAAAATTGGTCGTGAGGGCGGTGTGCTCATCATTTTGCGCAAACCTCAACATCAAAAAGAAATTATTCGTCGCATAAAGGATTTAGCGTTACGCGAACGGGGTGTGCAGTTACCTCTTCAAGAACAAAACGAGGATTTGCGCAGTTACGGAATTGGCGCACGGATTTTGGTCGATCTGGGCGTGCAGCGGATGCGCGTGATTAGCGCCCCAAAACGAATGCACGCCCTTTCGGGTTTTGGATTAGAAGTAGTAGAATACGTAGGTCATGATTAGGAATTAATTAAAATTCAAAGTGCCACCTATCCTTTACCCATAATGTTAACGGAAATACGAGAAACAGTTTGTTGCGAAGTTCAAGGTGCCGAACCGAATGCGTTGTAAGCTTGACGAGGAGAGCGACGGAACTAAAAATTCCGTCCAGCACTAGGCACATAAATGTTGATCGCTAGGAAAGATCGACAACTTTTTATTTCAACGTCAAATAACAGGAGGACGGCGCTTCCTCTCCACAACTAAATCCGTGGAGTTTCCGCGCTGAATTTGAATGAAAAAATTTTTTCATGGCATTTCAAAGTTGCCCAAGCGTAAATTATTTATTGTGATCCTGCTGGCGGTAGGTTTCATTGCGACAATTATCACGTTATTAACCGATTTATTTTTTCTTGACATAACCAGGTTGCCACCTTTACGTCTTGCCGTGGTGGCACCCTTGACTGGCGAGGAGGCTGCGCTGGGCCGCGCTATGCGTGAAGGGATTGAATTCAAAGTAGCCGAAATTAATCGGTCTGGTGGAATTGGCCATCGTAAAGTTTCTATTGTTACCTTTGATGATGCCAATAGTCCCGAAGGCGCACGGATTGCCTCCGGCAATGCCGCCGCTTCCGGCGCTATTGCCGTGATTGGTCATACCAATCTGTCCACCCTGAAAGCGGCGCAATCTGTTTATATCGAAAATAAACTGGGCATCATTACTCTGGCATCCGATCAAGCCCAATCTTCCGCCACGGATCATTCCCAAAAAAGTCATCTTCTCGTTACCGAGGATTACGAGATACGTTTTTTAGCTAATTATGTACGTAATGTCATTGGTGAAAAAACTGTACATATTATTTATGAAGATTCTTCTCGGGGCGAGGCACTAGCCAATGCTTTTGATGAAACCATGCAGCGTTTTGGCACAAAGGTTCTTTATCGTTGGCCGATAACGTCGGGAAGTCCAAATCTTGGCGCTCAGGTTGTGACAGCAGCCCAGCAGCTTACTACGGGAAAACTACCTGGCACGATTTTAATTATTGCGGACTCGGCCACTAGTGCCAGAGCGGTGGTAGGTTTACGCGCAAATGGCGTTCGTAACCCAATCGCTGGTACACGCACTTTTGCTACGGATTCATTTACTGAGACTTTAAAAAAGGAATGGAATGGGAATGGCTCGGTTGAATCTACATTAAATGGTACCTTGCTCACGACACCCATGTTATTCGATGTGGCGGGTGAATCCGCGCAAAATTTTCGCACCGAATTTATCACTAGGTTTAAGCATGCTCCAGACTGGGTTGCGGCTTATGCAAATGATGCGGCGCAATTTATATTGAATATCTTGCAATCGAACGTCATCGATGAAAATACCACCGATGAAGCAGTTCGCGCTCAAATTTTTCAGCAATTAACAGAAGCACGACCCGAGACCACATCTTCGTCAGCCATTTCATCAAAAACTCCCCAACCACCCATCAAAGGTGTGAATGGTCCGATTATCATCAATGCACAAGGTAAGGATATTCGCCCTCCGTTGATGGGCATCTATGACGGGATCGATTTAATTTCAACGATGACTCAGCTAGTGCCAATTCGTGAAGAAGGAATTGGCAATCTTCTTCAACAATTCGTTGAAGGCCGTGCGCTTTATGTAAATGATCGTTTCATGTACCGAACTAATGTCGTTTACACGGGGATTCAACCGACCAATATTTCTTCATTCAATGAAAAAGAATCGACGCTGGATGGTGAGT
Organism: Gammaproteobacteria bacterium; assembly: GCA_963575715.1. Taxonomy (NCBI): domain Bacteria; kingdom Pseudomonadati; phylum Pseudomonadota; class Gammaproteobacteria; species Gammaproteobacteria bacterium. Next base: position 13,695 of record CAUYTW010000221.1, read on the forward strand.
TCTTGATTTGGTTTCGGTGGCGAGGTGACTTTGAGCCGCAAGATATTGTATTTGGAAATGCTGTTTCGCCAATTCAAATTAAAAAGCCTGAGCACGAAGAAAAAAACAAAGATATTAATTATCGAATCTATCGTGTCCAGGGAAAATTTTTTATGAATTTTTCTGACATATCGCGGGCATTCGATACAAAATTGATTGGAGTGACTTTTTATCATCGTTTGTTGAGTCGCCACAATATTATGTATGTAAATGACATCTTGGGCATGGGTATGACTCGCGACGTAACCTTGCAAGGTCTGTTAAAAGGATCGAACGCCGCTGCGAAAATAAAAAAACAACAGGATGGAATTCTTGGAATATTGATCGAACAGTTAAAAATAATTAGTAATTTTTTACATTCGGATACTAATGCGAACGATCCTCTGGTGGGTTTGCTGAGTAAAACTAATGTGCTTGCCGGGGTTCCAGGATGGATTATGGAGAAGGCGTGGATTTCTCAAGATATCATGTCACGCAGTTCGCAAGGAGATCCAAGTTATGTTGGATTTGGGCGGCCTGCTTCGGATTTTTCCAAGGTTGAAGTTGGAATTATTCTCAAACCAGATTTAATTCGGGCGCGCGACTTAATTCCAAGTCAATATTTTTGGTACATTGCGATTTTTTCCGGATTTGGTTCATTGCTCGCTTTCTCGCTGGATAAAAAATATGGTAAACAATTCTGGATTGTTCAAACATTTTTCTTGCGTCTCATTTCCTGGCCATTGTTGCTAATTTCGTTGGGAAATCTTTTACTTGATGAAGTGACGCATCATTCTACTTCTGGAGTCGTTGAAAATGTCTGGACTCTTTACAGCATTGCTAACTGGATTGTACCAGCTTTATTGTTAGTGATTGCTATTGAACGTTTTATTTGGATTCCTCTTGAACACCGGACTAAACGAAAGATTCCTGATATTGTTAGATTATTGACGGCATCAATGGTTTTTTTATTTGCTCTCTTTGGAATTGTGGCATCCGTCTTTAACAAGGAAGTTACCAGCCTATTGGCGACTACTGGATTAAGCGCCATGATTATTGGTTTAGCTATCAGGTCCAGTATTGCAAATGTATTTTCTGGAATTATTCTAAATGTTGAAAAGTCATTTTCGATTGGTGATAAAATTGAATTTGTTCTTGCGTCAAAAAATAATATCAAAGGAAAGGTTATTGATATTACCTGGCGCATTACTCGAATTGAGCATGAGTTAGGGCATATCGTTACTGTGCCTAATGGAAAAATTTCCGAGGTAGCAATTCATAATTTATCAGTCTGTAGTGGTGCCGGTTTTTTGTGCGATTTGTTGGTATATGTCGATCCGGAAGCAAATCAAGAAAAGATTTTGCCCTTGCTCAAGGCAGCCATTACCGGAAATCCACATATTCTGGAGCGTCCAGGCACGCCGCCATTTTCAGTCGTGCTGCTTGGCCTGAGAAATGTTGGAGATTCATGGAAGGCACTCTATCGGGTGCGGATTTACGTCAAGGGAAGTCCCGAGGGTAAACCAGTATGCACCAAGGCTGGGGATCTATTCTGGAAACAATTGCTGAAAAAATTCCAGGAATCAGGAATTGTCTGGAATCAACCACCATTATTGATTACTGATAAAAGTTGCGAGTAAATCGCCACACTGCTAAAACCTGTGGCGGCTCTGATAAAGAGCAGCGATTGACCAGATTAAGTTAGAAAAATCTGATTACGTTAACGTAGTACAAAATTCACAGATGGAAAAAACTTAGTATTGTTAACTTAGTATTGTTAACGACAGTCGCAATAATCGTCTCATTTCTTTACCCTGGCTAAAGTCAGGGGTATTTCGGAGACACTGAATGATAGGAAACTGGGAAAATCTCGCCCTCACTATGGGAACGTCCTGGGCAAGTGGACTTAATTTATATGCGACGTTATTAATCTTGGGTTACCTGCATCACGCAGGTAGCATCGTTTTACCGCCAAATTTGGAGATCGTTGCCCATCCGTTGATGATGCTCATAGCGGGAATCATGTACGTGGTTGAGTTTTTCGCCGACAAAATTCCAGGCGTGGATACGCTGTGGGATACACTGCATACCTTTGTGCGCATTCCGGCAGGGGCGGTATTGGCGGTGGGCGCAGTGGGCGATGATGGATTGCTGATGCAATTCGCCGCAGGTCTCGTAGGAGGTGGTTTGGCGGGTAGCACTCATGCCACTAAGGCCGGGACCAGGGTTCTCCTCAATACTTCACCGGAACCTTTCACCAATTGGACTGCGTCGGTGAGTGAAGATGCAATGGTCATTGGGGGACTGTGGACTGCCCTGCATCATCCCATGATATTTTTAGGATTATTAGGTACCTTTTTATTTGTGTTAATTTGGATTTTGCCACGCTTATGGCAGGCATTGCGGCGGATTTTTTCTACTTTAGGGCGCTGGTTTGGTTTAACTAAATCATCGCCGTCATCTTCGTGATTATGGTAAACAGCAAAATGGCCGGAAAAACGCTCTACGATAAACTTTGGGACGCTCATGTGGTGCGTACCGAATCCGACGGCACGACCCTTCTGTATATTGATCGTCATTTAATCCATGAAGTCACCTCGCCGCAGGCATTTGAAGGTCTGCGTCTGGCCGGGCGCCGTCCGTGGCGAGTAGAGACGAGTCTGGCGGTGGCGGATCACAATGTCCCGACTACCGACCGTACAGTCATTGCCGATCCTGTATCCCGGCTTCAGGTTGAGACCTTAAGCAATAATTGCACCCATTTCGGAATTACTGAGTTCCGCATGAATGACCCGCGTCAAGGTGTTGTTCATGTCGTCGGCCCGGAACAGGGGGCGATTTTACCGGGAATGACAGTAGTGTGCGGTGATTCTCATACCGCTACTCATGGTGCCTTTGGGGCGCTTGCTTTTGGCATTGGCACTTCGGAGGTGGAGCATGTCCTCGCCACTCAATGCCTGGCACAGAAAAAATCAAAAAATATGCTGGTGCGGGTAGATGGAGAATTACCTGTTAGTGTTACTGGGAAAGATCTGATTTTAGCGGTAATCGGACAGATCGGTACTGCGGGAGGTACGGGCTACACTATTGAGTTTGCGGGTACCACGATTGAAGGGTTGTCGATGGAGGGACGAATGACAGTTTGTAATATGGCCATTGAAGCTGGAGCACGGGCCGGACTGGTGGCAGTGGATGACAAGACCATCCGCTATTTCAATACGCCAGGAATTCATCGACCTTATGGACCAGGGGAAACGTTGGAACAGGCGGTGGCTTCATGGCGCGAATTGCGCTCGGACCCTGACGCGCTATTTGACGCAGTTGTTGTGATTGACGCAACCACGTTAAAACCACAAGTAACCTGGGGTACCTCACCAGAGATGGTAGTTGCTGTGGATGGATGTGTCCCTGATCCGGCAGTTGAAACTGACCTGGTGAAACGCGCGGGTTTAGAGCGAGCGATTGCTTACATGGGATTGACCGCCAATACTCCAATTGACGAAATCGCGGTTGATAAGGTTTTCATTGGTTCATGCACCAACGGACGCATCGAGGATTTACGGGCAGCGGCAATGATAGTAAAAGGACGTAAGGTAGCCGCGACGATTAAACTTGCATTGGTGGTGCCAGGCTCGGGGCTGGTAAAAGCAGAAGCCGAGGCCGAGGGATTGGATGCGATCTTTCAGGCGGCGGGTTTCGAGTGGCGTGCGCCAGGGTGTTCAATGTGCCTGGCGATGAATGCAGACCGCCTGTCTCCAGGAGAGCGTTGCGCGTCCACATCCAATCGTAATTTCGAAGGCCGTCAAGGAGCGGGAGGGCGTACTCATCTAGTAAGTCCGGCAATGGCCGCTGCTGCCGCAATTTTTGGTCATTTTGTTGATGTTAGGAGATACACCTAAAAATGCAACCTTTTACAACCCTTGATGGTTTAGTGGTACCTCTGGACCGTGCCAACGTTGATACTGACGCCATTATTCCTAAACAATTTTTAAAGTCGATTCGACGCACCGGATTTGGGCCTTATCTTTTTGATGAATGGCGTTATCTGGATCACGGTGAACCAGGAATGGATTGTGCTTCCCGTCCACGCAATCCAGATTTCGTGCTTAACCAAGATCGCTACCAGGGAGCACGGATATTGCTTGCGCGTAATAATTTTGGTTGTGGCTCAAGTCGTGAGCACGCACCTTGGGCGTTGGCCGATTATGGCCTGCGCGCTCTTATCGCGCCTTCCTTTGCCGATATTTTCTATAACAATTGTTTCAAAAATGGTCTATTGCCCATTGTATTGAATGAAGAAATCGTGTCACGTTTGTTCTGCGAAGTGGAAAAGGCGGAAAAAGGTTATCAATTACGCATTACTCTTTCTTCGCAAATAATTACGACTCCAGGTGGAGAAGAAATTTATTTTTCCATCGATTCTCACCGTCGTCATTGTCTTTTTTATGGTCTTGATGATATTGAGTTGACTTTACAACACGCAGATGCCATTCGTTCCTATGAGGTTAGGCATCGAATGGAAGCACCGTGGTTATTTTAATTAATGGTTTATTAATCATTTATGGACGTTAGTATGGAAAAACGATTATTGTATGAAATACTTCCTTTTTTTTACTCTGCTTGCGGGGTTATTGCCATTCTACTTTCTTCGGAATTTTTAGCGAAAATCAGCGGTTTACTTTTAATTACCGCCGCGATGATTATTTTTCATTTTCGCCTGGAATATCGAAGACAACGCGCGGAAAAAGCAGAAAAAAGGTTGATTCAGGCCCAAGTTAAACTGAGTCAATCACCCCAAGATCCTGCGGGATCGAAGGGCTTGTGGGGTGACCTGCATGGGTAATTGATTATTTAGCCTCAATGGAAATATTGACATTTTTAGGATTATTTTCAGAATAGTTATACTCCATTACGTTGGTCAGGTCATGATACCTCGAAATTCTCCTCAAATCGCCGGCTTGCCGGCTTTCAAAATCGGACACTCGAATTCCACAGGTGACAATTCATCACTGACACTTTTCAAGATTGCGGGGTTTTCTCGTCAATTTTTTAGGCGTTACGCATTTGCTCTTTAACCGTTTGATTCCGCTAGACAGTCACTAAATAAGATCATATTTTGCAATCGATAGAAAATGTTGAACCTATTTTTCAACTGCGTAATTCCTAATTAATGTAAAGGCTAAAATTATGCCCAATAAAATTCTTATATTGCCGGGAGACGGCATTGGCGTGGAAATCATGGCCGAGGCCGTGAAAATTCTTGAAGTACTATGCAGTGATTTCGGACTTGACGTGGAAATGGAAACCGCGCTAGTGGGAGGGGTTGCTATTGATGGTGTCGGCCATCCCCTGCCGGAAGAAACCCTGCGTTTGGCTAAAGCTGCGAACGCTATTTTATTGGGTGCGGTTGGTGGTCCTAAATGGGAATCCTTACCATACGCCATCCGTCCTGAGCGTGGTTTACTTGGTTTACGCGGTGAATTAGGGTTATTCGCCAATCTTCGACCCGCGTTGCTGTATCCGCAACTCGTCTCCGCTTCCAGTTTGCGCCCCGAGGTGGTGGCCGGACTTGATATTATGATCGTGCGCGAGCTGACGGGTGGACTTTATTTCGGACAGCCTCGGGGCGTTCGCATATTGGAAAATGGCGAACGACAGGGTTTTAATACGTTGGTTTATAATGAATCCGAGATTGAACGTATTGGCAGAGTTGCCTTTGATATCGCTCGTAAGCGGGGAGGAAAGGTTTGTTCGGTTGACAAAGCTAATGTTTTGGAATGTACCGAACTATGGCGTGAGGTCATGATGCGCGTGCATCAGGATTATCCCGAGGTTACCCTTTCGCACATGTACGTGGACAATGCCGCCATGCAGCTTGTTCGCAATCCCCGACAATTCGACGTAATCGTAACCGAAAACATGTTCGGCGATATTCTTTCCGATGCAGCTGCCATGCTCACAGGTTCGATTGGAATGCTTCCATCGGCCTCTTTGGATGCCCATGGTAAAGGGATGTATGAACCCATTCATGGTTCTGCACCGGATATCGCCGGAAAAGGAATCGCCAATCCGATTGCCACCATTCTGTCAGTGGCCATGATGCTGCGCCATACTTTGAATTTGTTCGATCTGGCGATGCGTTTGGAAATGGCGGTGGGTGCGGTATTAGACGCTGGGCTACGTACCGGTGATATTTATACCGAAGGCTGCCGACAAGTAGGTACCAAAGAAATGGGTGATGCCATGGTGTCTGCGCTTCGTACAAGATAGGCGTGGCAATAATTAACTTTCTAATAACAACAAATTAATTATAGTTATAAAATTTCATTAAATTTCCTTACTGGTTTTAGGAGTTACGCAGTTGACAAACAATTGCGTTAAAATATAACTAGGAGTTACGCAGTTGAACTTGTCGCTCTATAAAAGGATTGAGTTTTTTCTGTCATTCTGCGCGGAGGTCGCGTTAGCGACCGTAATCGCAGAATCTATGTGTAGTATGTAGATGGATTCTGCGACTCCGCTTCGTTTCGCGCAGAATGACTTAAATTTTCAATTTTCAACTGCATAACTCCTAATATGAATTTCAAAAGATAAAATTTTCCACACGGCGTGACGGTTCTAACAATACTCCTAGAGTTTCATCATACAATTCTGGTTCACGTTGAACCAAGATACCAGTCTGCAATTCCTCTACGAAACCTTCTTGACACAAGCGCGCCAGGTCATTTTTGTTTACGTTGACTGCGTAACGTTGTAATTTTCGCATCAACCAGCGTTCTGGTCCCATGTGTCGTAATTGGTCGATCAAATGCCATCCCTCCTCTCCATACCCGACAAATATTGGACGCTGATAACTATCATCCATGAGTCGAAAATTTTCAGCGACAGTACGGAAGGAAATAGCAAGATCGTTATCTGGATACAGTAATTCAGCAAGATTTTTTTTATCCGAATCTACCTTGGCATAGAAGAGTCTGAAGAATTCAGTGAATCTTTTTGGTTCCAGTAAATCTCCATCAAATCCGTGCAATAGTTCTCGAGTGGAATCTTCGGCCTTACGGATGATTCCTGGATTTTTAGTAGGAGGTACGAAGACCCGAACTTCACCCAATCCTGGCAATTTTCCTTCTCGGTTGCAACGTCCGGCAGATTGGGCGATGGAATCAAGGCCGGCGAGTGCGCGATAGACCACGGGAAAATCTAAATCTACCCCGGCCTCCACCAATTGAGTACTAATCACTCGTGTTGATTCTTGCCTATTAAGTTGCGCCTTGATGGTCGCAATTACCTCGCTACGGTGTGCTCCACACATGAGTGCGGAAAGATGAATGGTTCCAGAGGGCATAAGCCCGTGCAATTCCTTGCAGTCTCCGCGTCGATTAACCACGCAAAGCACCGAATGGTGCGTGCTTAATTCCTCAGCAAGCGTGGGCCACGAAATAGATTGATTGAGATCAGCAGGAAGGGAAATTTTGACTCGTTGAAGACGACGATATAGGTCATGAGGATCGGCAATAATTTCACGTATCTTGTCCAGACCATGAAATCGTTCTTGAAAACTGGATACGCTCCCTAAAGCCGGCTGCGTGGCGGTACAAAGTAATAAGGTAACGCCATAATAATCAGTAAGCAGCCGTAGCATATCGACGATAAGCTGACGAAATTCCGGCGGGATGAGTTGCGCCTCATCGAGAATTACAACACTATTGACAATATTGTGGAGTTTTCGGCAGCGACTGGTGCGAGCTGCAAAAAGTGACTCGAAAAATTGAACGCTGGTTGTAACAATCAGTGGAGCATCCCAATTTTCACAAGCGAGACGACTCTTCCGAGTTTCGTTTTCTGGATTGGCATCGGCACTCGCGTGGTGTTCCACTACGGCTTCGCCGAGATCTTGAAATACTTCACGAAAAACATCAGCAGTTTGTTCGATGATACTGGTATAAGGAATAACATAAATAATGCGACGTTTTTCATGGAGTAATGCGTGTTCTAGTGCGAATCCGAGTGAGGCGAGTGTTTTTCCACCACCGGTGGGAACCGTGAGGGAAAAACATCCCGGAGCCTCATGAGCCATCAAGCGACAATGTCCAAGGACTTCTGCACGAATTTTATTAACGGGAGTTGTGGCGGATCGCCCCGCCAAAGCGGTGATATAGTGATTGAATCGTGAGCGCATTTCCTCCAATGATGCGAATCCTTGACGGATGGCGGCCTTGTTTGGATCCATAAACGCTTCGGTATTCAGAAAATCTGCGTCTACTAGGCAGGAGAAGAGTAGGCGTAGCCAAAGATGTATCCCCCGGTTTTTTTCCTCGCCGTTTCTGCCCGGAGGTTGACTTTTAGGGAGATTTGCTGTCCTCAATATTTCGGGCATGTTGTGAAAGGGAATTTCGTCTAAATATCCTTTTTTATCGGCATTGTCCAATCGTGAAAGCAATGCTGCCTCACCTTCACGTAAATCCGGTAATCCAGCATGGTGCCCAGCAATAAGATAGGCAAGAAGACGACCTATTTTTTTAAATTGTCGTACTGCGTGCAGTGCTCCCGAGGTTGAGTGATCCACCCTTTGTTTCACGCCTTCAATATGTGCATCTGGATCGATGTATTGCTGAAATGCAGGGCGATATTTTCCTAGGTCGTGCCAAAGGCCGATTAATTCTGCCCAGTCACCAGCTCCGAAAGTTTCAGCAAAATTGCGGGCAAGAGCAGCAGTCTCAATAAGATGTGTCGCCAATTCGTGTTTGCGATCGCCGTCAAGATGGGCAATAAACATATTGTTTGTTCCTGTAATTTTAGGAGTTACGCAGTTGAATTTGTAACTTTATACAGAGATTGAGTTTTTGCTGTCATTCTGCGCGGAGGTCGCGTTAGCGACCGTAGTCGCAGAATCTCTATAAGTATAGATGGATTCTGCGACTCTGCTTCGCTGCGCGCAGAATGACTTCCTATTTTTCAACTGCGTAACTCCTAAATTAAAAAATGACGAAATTGTTCGACGCTAATTATTTCTAACTGGAAGAATTACGACCTGTGAAGCTGCGAAGCGTAATAGAGCCGCTGATACTGGTCAAAGTTGCTTGATATGACCCTTGAATCGGGTGTACCTTGCAAAGTCGGGGATTTTTTACTCCCTGCATTCTGATTCTTGCAGTATAATTAAAAAATTTTACGAATTTATTCGTGTGAGTGTCAAATAATCCAGACAGAACGAAGGAGGTGAACGGCATGAAGCGTTTTACCCTCGAAGTCAGCGGAGACTTCGCCTGCTTTACTAGACCTGAAATGAAAGTGGAGCGAGTAAGTTACGAAATTATTACTCCATCCGCAGCGCGTGCCGTCTTTGAATCGATCCTTTTCAAGAAAGCCAATACGCGAAACGGGCTGCGTTGGCATATTCGACGCATTGAGGTATTAAATCCAATCCGCTGGATTAATTTACGGCGTAATGAAGTAGGATTGCGTATCTCCTCTCGAAATATCACTAACGCCATGAATAATAGCACACCTATCGCACTCTTTATCGAGAAAGAGCGCCAACAACGAGCTGGCCTATTTCTGATGGATGTGAAATATCGTCTCCACGCAGATTTAGAGGTGCTTGAAAAGAGCGAGCATCCACTAAAATACATAGAGATGTTTGAGCGTCGCGCTAGCCATGGGCAGTGCATCAATCAGCCTTATTTGGGCTGTCGGGAATTTTCTGCTGACTTTCGATTAGTGAATCCAGACAACGAACCCACGCAAATTCCTGATGAATTACGTGGGTCCAAGCCGCTGGGTTGGATGCTTTATGATCTGGATTATAGCGATCCAGATAATCCACGACCGCGTTTTTTCAACGCACGATTGGAGCAAGGCATACTTGATGTGCCGGATTGGAATAGCGCGGAGATCCATGAATGATTCTCCAGGCGCTAAATGAGTATTATCAACGCAAGGCGATGGATTCTTCTGACCTTGCTCCTCCTGGCTTTGAATCAAAGGCCATTGATTTCATCATCGTTCTGGATCGAGAAGGTAAACCAATTACTATTGAGGACACCAGGGAGATTGATGGAAAAAAAAGAATCGGAAAAAAATTTCTAGTCCCTCATAGTGTAAAAAAGAGTAACAATATTGCAGCCAACTTTTTATGGGACAATCCTGAATATGCACTCGGTGTAGTGCAAAAGGGAAAACCGGACAGGGTCATACTGCAACACGAGGCTTTTATATCACGCATCCACGATCAAATGGGTAATATGAATGATTCTGGCGTGCAGGCAGTGCTATCTTTTATCAAGGGATTTGATACGGCATGGGTATCTCATTTTCCAGCCTGGTCTGAATTAGCGGTGAGTACTGGAAACGTCAGTTTCCGTTTGCAGGGAGATACTGAGCTGGTTTGTCAGCGTTCAGCGGTGCTGCATATATTAAATCATTCCTCTACTACAGATGCTGATACTGGTTTTTGCCTGATACGCGGCGAGACAGATATTACAGAGCGTGTGCATCCGAGAATTAATGGAGTTTCGCAGTCCTCGGGGGCCAATATCGTTTCCTTTAACCTTGACGCTTTTTGTTCCTGGAATAAAGAACAGGGTTATAATTCACCAATTGGAAAACAAGCCGCATTTGCCTATACCACGGCCTTGAATTATTTATTGCGTACTGGCTCTCGGCAACGGCTCCAGGTGGGAGATACCTCCACAGTTTTTTGGGCGGGACACTCCACTTCTTTTGAAGAAGATTTATCTGCTTTTCTTGGTGAACCCTCGAAGGATGACCCGGATAGAAACACCGCCAAAATTCGTGCGCTTTATGAAACGGTTCGTGGTGGCGGCTTCACCAAGGAAGATGATCAAAATCCGTTTTTTTTGCTCGGGCTGGCTCCTAACGTTGGACGTATCGCGATCCGATTCTGGCATGTTGGTACAGTGACGGAAATTGGGCAGCGGATCGTCAAGCATTTCGATGATTTGGCCATTGATCATGGTCCTAATGAACCGGAATATCCCTCGCTTTTTCGCCTAATGGTTCATACTGCACAACAAGGCAAAGCTGATAATATCCCGCCCAACCTTGGCGGAGAATTCATGCGCGCCATTCTTGAGGGAAAACCCTATCCCTATTCTTTATTGCAGGCTGCGGTACGGCGTAATCGCGCTGAACATGAAGTTGATTATTTTCGTGCCGCTATTGTCAAAGGTTGCCTCAATCGTTTACAACGTATTCAACCATTCGTGGAAAAGGAGATTACAGTGTCCCTTGATGTGAAAAATCCAAATCTTGGTTATCGCCTCGGTCGTCTCTTCGCGGTGCTCGAAAAGATTCAACAGGAGGCTCAACCAGGTATCAATGCCACTATCCGCGACCGTTTTTATGGAGCCGCTTCGGCTTCACCGTTGGCGGTATTCAATACCCTAATGAAGCTCAAGAATCATCATTTATCAAAACTGGATAATCCTCGTTTTGTTACCTACTACGAGCGCCTCATTGGAGAAATTATCGACGGCATTGCTGCATATCCGGCTCAACTTCCCTTGCGTGAACAGGGAATGTTTTCGATTGGGTATTATCATCAACGCCAAGATTTTTATCACAAGAAAGCACCAGCCCCATAAATCACGGAGAGTAATCCATGACTGCTATTCAACACCGCTATGATTTCGTCCTTTTACTTGATATCAAAGATGGCAATCCCAACGGCGATCCAGACGCTGGAAATCTACCCCGCATTGATGCGGAAACCGGACGCGGCCTCATAACCGACGTTTCGATTAAACGCAAGGTACGCAATTTTGTTGGCATAGTGAAAAAGGAAAATTCTCCTTATGATATCTATATCAAAGAGAAGGCGGTGCTTAATCGTACCTGTGAACGCGCCTATAAAGCCATCGGTGCTGAAGGTGAATTGACAGGAGAAGGTAAGAAACGAAAAGGAAGTAGCGATATGGTGGAAAAGGCGTGTCAATGGGTCTGCGCCAATTTTTTTGATGTGCGAACCTTCGGCGCTGTGTTGTCAACCGGTATCAATTGTGGTCAGGTACGTGGGCCGGTACAACTCACGTTTGCTCGATCCGTCGATCCCATCATCGTCCAAGAACATAGTATTACTCGTATGGCTGTAACTACCGAGCAGGAAGCCGAGAAACAACAGGGCGATAATCGTACCATGGGCCGAAAATTTACTGTTCCCTATGGACTTTATCGTGCGCATGGTTTCATTTCTGCGCACTTCGCAGAAAAAACTGGCTTTTCTGAAGATGATTTAGAATTATTCTGGCAGGCACTGCGCGAAATGTATGAACATGATCGATCCGCAGCTCGTGGTGAAATGACTACGCGAGGGCTGTATGTGTTTAAGCATGAAAACAGGCTTGGTAACGCTCCGGCGTATACGCTATTTGATCGAATTCGCCTGAGCTTGAAAGATGGCGTAACCGTGCCGCGTGATTTTTCGGATTATCGCGTGGCGGTCAATGAAGAGGATCTTCCGCATGGAGTAGCATTGCTCAAGTTAGCGTCAAGTTAGTTTTAACTAAAGCTGTCGTTCCCTCGTAGGGTGGCTTGCTACCTATTATGATGTATAACCAAATAGCCCCTCTCCCAAAGGGAGAGGGGAGAAAGGCAAATAGGTAGCAACTTGAGTTAGTTAATAAATTGTGTCGGTTATGTCCATCGTTATGAAATCGCCGCCCTTAGAGGGAGCAAGAATTAAAACTGAAGACGAACTGCTTGCGTTATCTGGTCTTCAGCATTTAGCCTATTGCCCACGTCAGTGGGCATTAATTTATATTGAGAAAATTTGGGAAGAAAATCTTTTCACTACTGAGGGAAAAATTCTACACCGCCATGCTCATGAGGAAGGTACTGAAAAACGGGCAGGGGTGCATATTGCCCGTGGGTTACGTATTCGATCTCTTGAACTGGGAGTTTTCGGTATCACTGATATTGTAGAATTCAAGACTGATCCACAGGGAATTAAGCTTTCTGGACAACGCGGACGTTGGCGACCTTATCCTGTGGAATATAAACGTGGACGACCCAAAAAAGGGTGTTTTGATGAAGTACAGCTTTGTGCTCAAGCATTTTGTCTTGAGGAAATGCTTGGTATTTCCATTGTCGATGGTGCAATTTATTACGGTAAGGCTCATCATCGACATCTAGTTACCTTTGATAAGCTATTACGAGAACGCACGGTCGCTTTAGCTAAAGAAATGCACCGTTTGTGGGAAATCGGAGTTACTCCAGAGGCGAAATCAGGTCCAAAATGCGACGACTGTTCGCTCGCCGCGCGTTGTCTTCCCACTGTCACCAATCGTTCTGCTTGCGCTACTTTATATCTTGAACGATTATTCACTCCACCGGGAGCGGATAGCAACTGTGAAAAAACTCCTTAATACCCTTTATGTAACTACTCAAGGTGCATATCTTACCAAGGATGGGGAAACAGTATTGGTCAAAGTGGAAAACGAAATTCGTCTGCGTCTACCTATTCATACTTTAAATGGAATTGTTTGTTTTGGTGTAATCTCGGCAAGTCCAGCACTGATGGGAATGTGCTGCGAGCGTGATGTCACTATTTCTTTTCTCAGTGAAAATGGCCATTTCCTGGCTCGCGTGCAAGGTCCTGTCTCTGGTAATGTTCTGTTGCGACGAGAACAATATCGTCGATCCGATGATCCAATACGTAGCGCCGCTATTGCTAGATGGTTGGTAGCTGCCAAGGTAACTAATAGCCGCGTGGTATTACAACGAGTATTGCGAGATCATCCTGAAACCTTTGGTGCGGAGAGTTTACAAAAAAACCAGCAACATCTTAAGCATCTGCTTCAGGAATTACGACGCAATAATACTTCCCTAGAAAGTATTCGCGGTTGGGAAGGTGAAGCAGCCCATGCTTATTTTAGTGTATTTGACCATCTCATTATTACACAAAAGGAAGCATTCCATTTTTCTGAGCGTAGTCGTCGCCCACCGCTGGATAATATTAACGCCCTTCTTTCTTTTCTTTACACACTGATTGTTCATGATGTGAGCGCTGCTCTGGAATCGGTTGGGCTTGATCCTCAAGTCGGGTATTTACACAGAGATCGGCCAGGACGTCCTAGTCTAGCTTTGGATTTGATGGAAGAATTCCGTGCCTATTTAGCCGATCGATTGGCTCTTTCACTTATTAATCGTCATCAAGTATCTCAAAAAGGTTTCAAGACTACTGAATCCGGCGCTGTTACCATGGATGACGATACCCGCAAAATCGTTATCGTCGCATATCAAGAACGAAAACGAGAAGAAATTACTCATCCCTTTCTTAATGAAACCATTCAAATTGGTTTACTCCCTTATGTTCAAGCCATGCTTTTTGCTCGCTATTTGCGCGGTGATTTGGATGCCTATCCTCCTTTTGTTTGGCGCTGATCCAGGATAATTTTTATGATGGTCTTGGTGACCTATGACGTAAAAACAGAAAATGCTGCTGGCCAAAAACGTTTACGTCGCGTTGCGAAAGCCTGTGTAAATCATGGCCAACGGGTACAGTATTCTGTTTTTGAATGCCTAGTCGATCCCGCACAATGGGCTGCTTTTCGCCAGGAACTGATCGATCTTATTAATGAAGAAGAAGACAGTTTGCGTTTTTATTTTTTAGGGGCCAATTGGAAACGCCGAATAGAACATATTGGAACCAAGCCAGCCTATGATCCAGAAGGCTCTTTAATTATTTAAAATTATTAGCATTGAAGGACTCCAAGGATGGAGGACGACCCCGCAGCCCGGTTGCGTAGAGAAACGGAGCAGAGGGCGCCACGGCAGTGTGCTCGGTGGTTTCGCCGTTGAATTCGCGATAGTCTGAGGTCATGGCTAGGGTAGGGGTTGTGTTAAGAAGACCCGGAAGATCACGTAAAACCCGCCGGGCGGTTGTCAACGTAAAGTTGCTACGGGCGGTAGGCCCGGACGTTATGCGCGTGGAGCGGTACAAGCCACCGAGGCTCGATTTAGCACAAGCTAGTCGATGACCGAGGACCGCTGTGAATCGCGAATTCTCTGGACTGATGAGCCGAGGATGGACCGAGGTAAAATCAGTCACGGCGAAACTCCAACTAGTTTTCGTAGTGTCATCAAGAATCCCACAATCCCACGAATTTATTCGTGGCAGTGTCAAGCCCGCGAACCTTAAGTGTACGATGTTTTGTTAGGAGGTTCGCGTAAATCAATAAATTATTGATTAATAACAATTTATAACGATATATCACTAAAATATATCGCCTCTTCCGCGCAAAAATACTGACTGTAAAGAGACTTGCGCGCAACTAATGTGTTAACCTATTATCCTGCCTTGTTTTACAAGGCTGCTATCGCCCCCCACGCGGGGGGCGCGGATTGAAACATAAGGGCGGCTATTTCTTCCGGGCTGTTACAGCGATCGCCCCCCACGCGGGGGGCGCGGATTGAAACTTAAATAATAGCGTAATTGGTAAAAATATTTATAAATCGCCCCCCACGCGGGGGGCGCGGATTGAAACGAAGTGCTAGGCGTAGGTATCAAAGAAAACGATAACATCGCCCCCCACGCGGGGGGCGCGGATTGAAACAAGGATCTCGCTAGGGTATGGCAGCGACCTGCGATCGCCCCCCACGCGGGGGGCGCGGATTGAAACAAATCTCCGTAGATGTATGCCGGTATTCCAGAAATCGCCCCCCACGCGGGGGGCGCGGATTGAAACACCCGCTAGAGGTAGCACATCATTAAGGAGTGCCATATCGCCCCCCACGCGGGGGGCGCGGATTGAAACCATGCTGGCAGTAATACCACCTTTTGCCAGATATCGCCCCCCACGCGGGGGGCGCGGATTGAAACTAGGCGATGTATTGTCAGCCATCTACCCGGCTGAATCGCCCCCCACGCGGGGGGCGCGGATTGAAACAGTGAGATGACTGCATTATCCACTTATGGGGCAAATCGCCCCCCACGCGGGGGGCGCGGATTGAAACATCTCCACCACCATCATCGCTGTATCTTCGGCTTGATCGCCCCCCACGCGGGGGGCGCGGATTGAAACTACCTAGCAATTCACTCGCACGGATACGTGCGTATCGCCCCCCACGCGGGGGGCGCGGATTGAAACCGGTTGAATCAACCAGAAACGTATCGGAATTGGTCATCGCCCCCCACGCGGGGGGCGCGGATTGAAACTGACCATCCCGAAGACAATGGCGGCGCAACGAACAAATCGCCCCCCACGCGGGGGGCGCGGATTGAAACCGTTATTCCTTGCTGTGCCATCACCGCCCACATCGCCCCCCACGCGGGGGGCGCGGATTGAAACGCATCATTCCACCCTGACACACTCGACGCCGCTGTATCGCCCCCCACGCGGGGGGCGCGGATTGAAACGTGTAGACAAGCGATAGTTCTTGGCTATCTCGGATATCGCCCCCCACGCG
The DNA here is from genome assembly GCA_963575715.1 of Gammaproteobacteria bacterium. NCBI lineage: Bacteria > Pseudomonadati > Pseudomonadota > Gammaproteobacteria > Gammaproteobacteria bacterium. Next base: position 30,141 of record CAUYTW010000221.1, read on the forward strand.
GGGGGCGCGGATTGAAACAATATTCCAATGAGGGAAAGCACCTTCCTTAGCCAGATCGCCCCCCACGCGGGGGGCGCGGATTGAAACCACCATTTCTTTAATAATCGGCGGCCTATCATTTATCGCCCCCCACGCGGGGGGCGCGGATTGAAACGAGTCCGCCGCTACTCCACCGGTCGAGCCATCACATCGCCCCCCACGCGGGGGGCGCGGATTGAAACATAACGTTTGGGGCTGGATTGGTAAAACCTGAATATCGCCCCCCACGCGGGGGGCGCGGATTGAAACACGGCTATCGTCGCCATGTCTCGTGATACTAATATCGCCCCCCACGCGGGGGGCGCGGATTGAAACATGTCCACAGGGTGGGGGTGGCACCCTCCGCCAGATCGCCCCCCACGCGGGGGGCGCGGATTGAAACCCAGTTGAGTCGACCAAAAACGTATCGGAATTGGATCGCCCCCCACGCGGGGGGCGCGGATTGAAACCATGTCTGTCAACGGACTGTGGGGTCAATGCCAAATCGCCCCCCACGCGGGGGGCGCGGATTGAAACATTTATCTCATCCGAACAATGCTAAGACTTCATAGATCGCCCCCCACGCGGGGGGCGCGGATTGAAACGACGCAGCGGTGGAACGCTCTCACCGAGCTGAAAATCGCCCCCCACGCGGGGGGCGCGGATTGAAACAATCAAATCATGGATGGCGTCC
>CAUYTW010000222.1 GCA_963575715.1 Gammaproteobacteria bacterium
ATTCATCTGAATTGTGGCTCCTTACGGGATAAAAGCCGTGTAAAAGCGTCATGCGTAATTCCACTGGGATTGCTCGTCACCGTGCCGCTGCCCGTTCCCGTTTTCGCCACCGTGAGCCGCGTCGCCGCCAGCAAATCTTTCGACAGTCGCGCCACGAACGCGTCGTCGTAGCCGCCTCCGAAAGAACCCTGAGCGCCGCCGCCCGTGCCCGGGAAGTTGGAGGATTGAGTCTCGCCCGCCACGAACACCGCGTCGGCGGTCACCGCGAGCGCATTAGCCCAATCATAATCAGAGCCGCCCAGGTAGGTCGATTGAATCAAGGGATCGATGATGACCGGACGAGAGGGATCGTGCTCGCCGAGTGAAAAGCCGTAACGGTCTGATAGTTCTCCTTTTTCGCCGACCATTCGATAAGCGACTTGAATGAACTTGCGTTTTCCATCAATGATTTGCCAGGCGACAGGCGGAGTAAACGTGAGGAGAGAATTTCCGTCGTTTTCAATTTTGAGGCCGCCGTCTTTTTCTATTTCTAATTTTCCGGCTGCGATTTTTAATTCAATCGCGCTGGCGTCATTTCCAGACGCGACCGTGAAAATTTTTTCGGCGTTTTTCCCTCGCGCCACGATATTTATTGAAATCCCTTGCCAAACTTCTCCCAGACTGATTGCTTCCCAAGTAGAAATATTGGATTGCCATTTCGATTTGTCATTTCCGTGAAAATAACTGACGTGCGTTTCAGACGGATGTGTACCCGTTGGTTTTGCATTTCCATTGACGAAATTTTCAACAACGGAATAGGACGGGGCTGGCGGCCCAATAAAATCTTTTTCGTAATGCGGTGTGAGATTCCAAACTATTTCGCCGTTTTTAGTAATAAAAAGCGGCCCAGCGAGCGTGCGTGCCGAAAAGGCCACGCGTGCGTCGGCTTGGCCCTGATTTTCCTCGAACGGAATCGAGAGAGCGGCGAGAGCTTGATTGACTTTGGTTTTATCCGGCGCGGACGTCGGGGTGGTGGCATGAACGGAGGCTATCAGGGTGGTGAACAACAAAATTGTTGACGCCAGAACTGAAGATTTCATTTTAATTTTTTCCTAGGATTTCTTGAATGGAAAAGCCTGTTTGTAATGAACCCAAGTTGCTACCTATATAGCTGTTCCGTTATAAAACGGACTAGGAGTTACGCAGTTGAACTTGTTACTCTATAAAAGGATTGAGTTTTTTCTGTCATTTTGCGCGCAGTCGCAGAACTCAAAATCTCTATCAGTATAGATGGATTCTGCGACTCCGCTTCGCTGCGCGCAGAATAATTGAAATTGTTCAATTTTAAACAACGTAACTCCTACGCATATTAGATTGAATTAAAATTTTGTATTTTAACTTTATTGTGGTTAAAATAAAAATGTTTTATCCAAATCAACTAAATCGGAGTGCATGGTCATGCGTAAAAATGTACTAATATTTCATCACTTTCCCCTTATACTCGCGAGTGCTTTGACACTGATTACACCCGCTCGGGCTGACATCAACAGTGATCTGGCTGCTCATTAGACATTCGATGACTGATCATCAAATTTCCTTGCTGGTTTGAGACCACACCCATCAGGGGGATTAGTTAAATTTGACAACGATGCGTAAGCATCGTTATCCTTTTTTGTAACCCCCTCGTTTACGGGGAGGCAATCCACCGACCTCAATCTGTCGATGGCTTTGTCATTCGACAGATGAGGTCGGATGCGGATTGAAACATATTGATGGCCAGAAAGTAGCTGACAAAGTTGATTCTTATATTAATTTTAACAACAATAACGATGACTTGCGGATCGGCTGGACGGAGGAGGATGGAGGCGCAGCCAATTCAATGTTCAAAGGTGCGATGGATGACATTCGGCTTTACAGTCGTGCTCTGACCGATGCGGATGTGCAGGAACTGTTCGCGGGCGCAATATCTCAACCTGATTTTTCCATCACCAATATTGCGCTTAGTCCCACTGCACCAGCCGCCAATGGCACCTTTAGTGCTTTAGTCACGGTCAACAATAATGGAGATATTGGTGGCGATGCCGGGAAGCTTTCCATTTGGGCGAATAAATCTGTTTTACAGGTATGTGGTGCCGTAGCTGACAAGTCAGTTGCCGTGGGTCGAATTGAACCTGGTCAAAGTACCGTTGTGACGGTTACTGGCATCCCGGCTGGAAGCGTCATCGGTAGCAAAAAATTGCTTGCTTTCATAGACGCTGCCTGCTCTACCGCTGAAACGGATGAAACCAATAATCAGACGATCAAGGCTTATAACGTAATTGGGATCTCTGATTTTGTAGTCACGAATATTGCCATCAAGCCGGCTGCTCCCATGCCAAACACGACTTTTAGTGTTATGGTCACCATCAAGAATCAGGGAACAGCGGTGGTTAATGCTGGAAAGCTGGCGCTTTGGGTCAATTAGGCCCCGGTGCCGTCTTGCGGAGCCACAACGGCCAACAAAGTAGCAGTGATTGGAACGCTGGCGGCAGGCGCAGTTAGAACCGTGACTTTCACCGGACTCGCGGCAGGCGGTGCTGGCAAGAAGACACTCCGTGCCTTTGTCGATAGTGCTTGCGCAACCAACGAATCCAGTGAAACCAATAATCAACTGACCCAGAGTTATACAATTCCCGGCCAGGCTGATTTCGTAGTCACGGGCGTTGTTATCACGCCCGCAACGCCTGTGGCTAACGGTGTATTTAGTGCTGCAATCACCGTCAAAAACCAAGGAGCGGTAACAGGTAACGCAGGTTTCCTCGATATCTGGACCAATCAACCTATTATCCAGACGTGCGGTGATACGGGCGATGGTTGGGCAGCCGTGGGTGAGTTGAACGCTGGTCAGAGCAAAACAGTCACGGTGGTTGGATTGCCCGCCGGCATTTCCGGTGTAAAGACGCTGCGTACTCTGATCGATAGTTGGTGCGAAATCAGCGAGTCGAATGAGACAAACAATCAGTTTACCAAGACAATTACCGTCAGATAACTTGATTGGAGTCTACTACTAAATGCGTGGTCGCTCGCTTTCTCTAACGAGCATCCACGCATTTTTGCACGGTATGCGACGGAATTTTTGCCAGCCATCAAGATCACGCTAATTTTTTCAGCTAGATTGATTCCCGCGAATAATCCACGCGGGATCTATTCAGGAAAAAATTGTACGGCCTATTACGGGCTGACCGCCGGGAAAGACCGGCATTTTTTAGACGGTTGCAAAACCGTTTCCTTTTCTCTCAGCCCTCACGGGCGAGGTTTCTCGGAGACACTGATGATAAAAAATAAAGTTATTACCAATTTTCTTTGCGTTGCCACTTTACTTACCCATCAGAGTGTAGTTAGGGCGGATGACAATGACCAGGATCAGAAGCAAAAATGCAATAACTGCGGGGTCGTAACTGCTATACAGATACGAGAAAGTAGCGGTGGACCTGGCTTGGGAGCCGCTGCTGGGGCACTGGCGGGTGGATTGCTAGGAAATCAAGCTGGAAAAAGCGATGCGGTCTCGAATACTGTTGGCGGAACCGCAGCCGCTATCATTGGTGCGGCAGGTGGTGCTCTCACCGGCCATTACGCAGAAAAAGCCATGAGTGACACCAAGGAATGGAATGTTACCGTGCGAATGAATAACGGCGAAACCAACACGGTCACGATGAAATCTGATCCCAATGTACAAACTGGCGACCAGGTACGCGTGGCTGGCGGAGCGTTAGTTCGCCTTCAGGAAGCGACGAGAACAAAAGAAAAAGAATTGGATGATGATGAAAAAGATGAGTAAAAACCACTAACTCTGCTGGTAGTTTTTGCTGTAAAAACTCCTCGATCCCGAAAGATCGAGGGGGGAAAAATACTATATTTTAATAGCCACCTTTGGTCTTGGTCTCGGGTAGACCAGCGATCTTGGGTGCTTGTTTGGCGGGACCCAACGGAAACAAAGCATAAATATCCTTGGTATCTACCTTTTCACCCCAAAAATCCTCTAATCCTTTGACTATTTTTCGCATGTTGGGCTGTTCACCGCCATGATTCAAATATAAATCGCGTAAATAGTTGATTACATCCCAATGACGCTGAGTCAGGGTAAGGATGCTGTCCTGTTTTGCCAAAGCAGCGGCTACTTCTTCATTCCAATCATCAATATTAACCAAATAGCCATTTTTATCAATTTCGATTGTCTTGTTGCCTACTTCAAGTGACGACATCGCTGATTCTCCGATACATTTTTGCTAACGTTTGCTAACAAATGCACACTGAAGGTAACTTTTCAGTGAGGGGGTATCTCCCAATGGTTGCGAAAAGTCACCTTCCCACAACCGCGCATAAAATAAAGAGAATAGCTTGGTTATCGCTATATATTCTCTTTATTTTTCAATACCATAAAGATTTTATTCTGCAAAAGATTGCTTACGGAAACCGCATACCTTTCCAATAACAACAAATTAATTATATCTGCAAAATTTCAGTACTGTCAAACTGTTGGCTATTTTTGAGCTACTATACTAATGTAGGATTTATTACTAACTATAAGTAATAATTAACAAATCAAATACTATGCGTGAGCTTCTTTTCCTCCTCGCTCTAAGGCGAGGTTTCTCGGAAACTTTGATGACTTTCTGTTGGCCAAAGCATGACATTTTTGCATAAATAAACTATAATCAAATAGTTAATTTTTTACTTGCTAAGAAATTAGCACAGAAAAACGGTCTGTATCGGCTAACGCCTTGTGAGGGATAAATAACCCACAACCTAAAATTCTGCGGGGTCCAAGTCCGCGTCGCTGAAGTTCGATTGCATCCTCGGGACGAAGATCGGCCACCAACAAACTCCGGGTAACGCAAGGCCCTTTTGGGGTCATCAAGACATTTAATTTTCCCGCCAACATCTTTTTAAACCGTACCGCCATTGCTTGAAGTTCGCGTGCTGCATCCGCCAGAAAAACACTTTCATCGTCAGTGACATTGGAAACCACTACATGACGAGCATAAAGGGCTGGTTGGTAAACTAAGCGACGTTCCAGCGCCTCTCCTGTTATTAACGAAGAATTTGCTATCGTCAAGGTTTGTCCCACCAATGCGGAACGAGCATCCGCTAACCGTGAACGAGGGAGACGCAGGGTCAGACGGGTGCGCTTCGTTAAATAAATCATGTCCGACCCCTTTTCAGGGCGCTGCCAGCCATTACCTGAGTCACCGCCATGAATCAAATGCAATCCAACGTGTGGCTCTGTGTGCCACCAGGATAATCGTTCTTGTATTGCTTGCGACAAGGCCCAGGCGTGGTCTACCGGCAAACTCCGACAGGTGATGGTAAAAGCCAGGTCCACCATGTCGTCGGCGACATGAATTGGGGAACAATTCTCTTGCCAGTATGGATTGCTCGACGCGACATGATTGCCATCATTTGCGTTCATAGATCCTCGGCGTGGAAATCCATCGATCCCGAAGGGGCGAGGGTTCTTGACTGTGCTATAACTACGTTAATCTATTGGTAAATTACGCCGTAATTTATCACGATCAATCCACCAATCTCCCTGAACCAGATTATCAATGGCCTCAGCCAAGCGTGGCAGGAACCGGACCGGGTCGTCCAGTTCATTGCCAATTAACCAGGCATCGAATTCTCCCTGGGTCAGCACCCCACGATGACGTCCAGCCACGAGAGTGAGCAACTGTTGAGTGTAATCGACAAGATGCTCATCTTCTGCATCCTTGCTACGCAACCGTGCCACATAGTGGGCGGTGACCGCCGCAATCGGAGGCATATTGGACTCAGGCGGTGTTTCCTCAATGAGATGTTGGAGGATTGCTACCGTCCATGAGGGTGAAATTGGGTAGGTAACTGCTAGCCAGATTCCATGGCCCAACGCGGTTAGAGAGCCAGACTGATTAGCGCGAAACAGGATGCTACAGGCACGCACAGCTTCCTCCCAGTGCCCTGCGGCAACAAAGATGGAAAATGCCTCAGATGCCCGCTTCCAGGCTTCCTCATTCTGCTCTAGATCAGCAAGACAATCCCCCAACTCCAACAAAATATTGGCGCGAATTTCGGGATTATGATCCTCTGGAAGCGTCAGTAAACGTTTTTCCCATTCTTGCTGTTCTCGCTGTAAGCGTGCGACCGCAGTTATCAGATCGGAATCATCATCCATGTCGACTAAAGTGTAAGGATTAAGCTGCTTCATTCAGGGCTGCCTTTAGGTAAAGGCAGCCTCAAGGCGATCTTCCCAATTTTCCGGAGTGTCGGGAAATGGTGGTCGGACATCCATGCGAAAAAATCGTTCACCTTGACGCGCCTGTTCTTGAATAATGGGAATAAGTTCATGAAAGGAACTTAGATTGTGACATTGTATTAGTATTTCACTCAGGTACAACATAAAATACTCGGGAGAATATAATAGGCTAGTTTTTCTTAAAATCGACCCTTAAATTTCGGGGGACATTTATTACTCCAAACCAAAATATTTTTGAAGTAATTTAGGGATGGACATTTTACGCAGATTTTTTGTAATATGCCTCATAGTGAGTGAGTAGCTAAATTATTTAATAATTTATTAAGGTATTATTCAGAATGAATATCCTGGTTGGAGTATATATCCTGAGAACACTTCCCCCGATGGATATGTGGCGACCTTAAGGATTGCTCATTACACTACATCTCTTTATTAAGCACCCTATTGATTTTTATCCTAAAATTCCATGAATAACGTAAAAGTTACCGTGTTCGTGGTTAAAAATTATGGATGTTGGCTTGGGAATCTTTATTCCAAATTAATTACTCGGATATTTTCTCAAGAAATGACGGGGTGCTTATCCAACGAATTTGTTCTTGTAGTAAAATCCCTTCACGTAAGGAGTAAAGATCGCCGTGGCTAAACAAATGCATAGTACTCCCATGCTCGACCAACTTGAGAGCGGGCCGTGGCCAAGCTTTATTACTGGGCTTAAACGCTTGGCCAAAGATAACGACATGATGGTGGATCTCCTTGGGCAGCTCGAGCATTCTTACGAGACGCGCAAGGGATTTTGGAAAGGAGGCACGGTTGGCGTCTTTGGATATGGTGGTGGAATTATCCCGCGTTTTTCCGAGGTAGCGAATAAGTTCCCAGATTCAGCCGAGTTTCATACTTTGCGCGTTCAGCCTCCGGCGGGAATGCACTACTCTACCAATCTTTTGCGCAAGATGTGCGATGTTTGGGAGAAGCATGGTTCTGGCTTGATCGCTTTTCATGGTCAGAGTGGCGACATTATGTTTCAAGGCATTCGCACTGATAAAGTGCAAGCTGCCTTCGATGATTTCAACGAAATGGGATTTGACCTGGGGGGAGCGGGTCCTGCGGTGAGGACCAGCATGTCGTGCATTGGTCATGCGCGTTGTGAGCAATCATGTTATGACACTGCCCGCACCCATCGGGAAATTGTTAATACCTTCCTTGATGACATGCACCGTCCGGCCCTGCCTTATAAATTCAAGTTCAAGTTTTCTGGTTGTCCGAATGATTGCATGAACTCGGTGCAACGTGCCGACATGGCGGTCATTGGCACCTGGCGTGATGACATGCAGGTTAATCAGGAAGAGGTTAAGGCGTTTGTTGCCAGCCGTGGTCGTCAATATGTGGTGGACAATGTCACCTCTCGTTGTCCGACCAAGTGCATCAGTCTTAATAATGATGACACCCTGGCGGTAGATAATCGCAATTGTGTACGGTGCATGCATTGCATCAATGTCATGACTAAAGCTCTTAAGCCTGGAAATGATCGTGGTGTTACGGTGCTAATCGGTGGCAAGCGTACCCTTAAGATTGGCGATCTGTTTGGAACCGTGGTTGTGCCCTTCATGAAGTTAGAATCCGAAGAAGACATGGAACGGCTGCGTGAAATTGCGCAAAACAGCATTGACTTTTTCGCAGAAAATGCTTTGGAGCATGAACGTACCGGTGAAATGATAGATCGTATTGGACTTGTCAATTTCCTGGAAGGGATCGGAGTAGAAGTCGATCCTCATATGATTGCTCATCCTCGCATCAGTTCTTATGTACGTATGGACACTTGGGATGAAGAAGCAGCTAAATGGCAGGAGCGTAAAGCTGGTTGACGAAATGTGTTACTTTATTTTTTGTGCTTGACATAATTTTTATGTGTAAAAGGGAATCGCGCTGGATGGCGTAATTCTCTTTTACCGTAGTTTAATTAGTTCCTGATGCTGTAAGGGTATTGAGGCACTCAGGCGTGCCTGTTCAGGCGAAAAATTTCTAAACATTCGAAATTTGGAGGTTACAATGGCCGAATTGCGTCCACCTATTGAGAGTGGCGTACCGGACCCTTTCCAGTATATGCATCCGGTATTACGCCGGAATTATGGTCAATGGAAATGGCATGACCGCCCGCGTCCGGGTGTGTTGCACCATGTTGCTGAAAGTGGTGAGGAGGTATGGTCGGTACGGGCCGGTACCCAGCGTCAGATGGACCTCTACACGATTCGTAAGTTATGTGATATTGGTGAGCAGTATGGTGAAGGTTATGTGCATTTCACTATTCGCAGCAACATTGAGTATTTGTTAAGCGATAAAAATAAAGTTGCTCCACTTATCGAAAAATTGCAGATAGAAGGTTTTCCAGTCGGAGGAACAGGCAATTCGGTTACAATGATTGCCCATACTCAAGGTTGGTTGCATTGTGATATTCCTGGTACCGATGCTTCGGGCGTGGTAAAGGCGTTAATGGACGAACTTCATGAAGAGTTCGTGCGTGAAGAAATGCCAAATCGCGTTCATTTAACCACTTCATGCTGTCAGATCAATTGTGGTGGCCAGGGTGATATTGCCATTAATGTTCAGCACACTAAACCGCCAAAGATCAATCATGATTTGGTGGCCAATGTTTGCGAACGTCCTACGGTCGTGGCTCGTTGCCCCGTAGCGGCAATTCGTCCCGCGATGGTGAATGGAAAACCATCGCTAGAAGTGGATGAAAAGAAATGTATTTGCTGCGGTGCGTGCTATCCGCCGTGTCCGCCCATGCAGATCAATGACCCAGAGCATTCCAAGCTGTCGATCTGGGTTGGCGGGAAGAATTCCAATGCTCGTGGTAAGCCGCAGTTCCACAAGTTAGTAGCAGCGGGTATTCCTAATAATCCTCCACGTTGGACAGAGGCTGCGAGCATTGTTAAAAAAATTCTCAGTGTCTATAAAAAAGACGCTAAGGATTGGGAGCGGCTCGCTGACTGGGTGGATCGGATTGGATGGCCACGTTTCTTTGAACTGACCGAACTACCTTTTACCAAATTCCATATTGACAATTGGCGAGGCGCGCGTAATAGCCTTAACGCATCTACCCATATCCGTTTCTAGGCGATGGGATAAAAGGAAAAGCTGCATATGAAGTTTGGCATCATGGTGAATGAAGGCCCTTATCAACACCAGGCTTCGGATAGTGCGTATCAATTCGCAAAAGCGGTGCTGGACAAGGGCCATGAGATTTATCGTGTGTTTTTTTATCACGATGGTGTAAACAACGGAACGCGCTTGACCGTCCCTCCCCAGGACGATCGCAATATCGTTAATCGTTGGTCGGAACTCGCCGCCAAGCATGGTATTGATTTAGTAGTGTGTGTGGCGGCTGCTCAACGGCGCGGTATTCTTGATGAAAGCGAAGCCAAACGGCACGGTAGGGACGCACATAATATTGCCGCTGGTTTTCGGATCTCTGGTCTTGGCCAGCTCGTCGAAGCGGGTATCCAAGCGGATCGTTTGGTCGTATTTGGTGATTAAGGGGAGAATTGAAGATGGCGGATGAAGGCGGAACTATTAAGAAGTTTATGTTTGTCAACCGTAAGCCTCCTTACGGTACCATTTACGCCCTGGAATCCCTGGAGGTGGTATTAATTAGTGCTGCCTTTGACCAAGACGTAAGTTTGGCGTTCCTTGATGACGGTATTTATGAATTGATCAAGGGTCAGAATACAAAAGGTCTGGAGATGAAGAATTTTTCTCCGACCTATCGGGCGCTAGAAGGTTATGATATCGAGAAGTTGTACGTGACCCGTGAGTCATTGGAGGAACGTGGTATCTCCGAGGACGATCTGGTAGTTGATGTGCGGGTTGTCAGCTGTGCCGAGATGGCGGATCTGATGGCCGAACAGGATGTGGTTTTAAGCTTCTGAGGAAACTAAGATGCTGCATACGGTCAATAAGTCGCCGTTCGAACGCAATACCATGAAAAGCTGTTTAGCTTACGCCAAGCCCGGCAGCGCGGTTCTGCTTATAGAGGACGGGGTCTACGCTGCCTTAGCGGGTACCACGATCTCGGATATGGTCCAACAGGCTATGTCCCAGGTATCTGTCTATGCCTTAGGTCCCGATTTAGATGCTCGGGGCGTGGGAAAACGAGTCATTGATGGGGTTAAGGTCATCGACTATGCGGGATTTGTCGATTTGGTTGTTGAACATCCTAACACCCAAGCTTGGTTGTAAATAAATTATAAATAACCAGTTTATCTTGGAAATTAATTACAATCACAGTCTAATAGATTTATTTATTGTGAAGTGTAAAATTTTTTAGATAGGCTTAATCAGATCAGTTGGGGTTTGCTATGCTTACCTCAATCTTCCTGGGAGTTAAAAAGATCCATGGCAACTATCGAAGTTAATGGTAAATCAGTCGAAGTGGATGAAGAGGGCTATCTCATCAATCTAAGCGACTGGAGCGAAGATATCGCGGAACGTTTCGCAGGGGATGATAATGCGCAACTTACTCCGAATCATTGGGAAGTAATTACTTTCCTTCGTGAATATTATAATGATTACCAAATTGCTCCGGCGGTACGAGTACTGACCAAAGCTATCGGTAAAAAATTGGGGCCAGAAAAAGGTAACAGCAAATATCTTTATGAGTTGTTCCCTTATGGACCAGCTAAACAGGCTTGTCGTTATGCTGGGTTACCGAAACCCACAGGCTGTATTTAAAATTTTTTCGGGGATCTATTTGGATCCCCGAATTTTTATGTTTTCAATTTCTCCGACAAACATTCTGATATTGATTATCTGGTTGAGATCCTTGAAGGAATACTGAGCATGACAGTGCTTACGGTTTTGTACGCGCTGCTTTTCTACGCGGCGGCGGCAATCCTAGTAATCGGTGTGCTCCGCCGCATCGTAATTTACACTCGTTCTCCCGCACCGTTGCGGATTACCACCATGCCAGCTCCCCTTACGTTTGGTGGAGTAGTTTTACGCATGGTTCGGGAAGTTTTTTTCTTTGAAAGCTTGTTCAAATCTACTAAATGGACATGGCTATTTGGATGGCTATTTCATATTTGCATGGCGGTGGTATTGTTGCGTCACTTGCGCTACTTTCAGCATCCTGTGTGGAAAGGCGTCGAATTTATTCAGCTCTTTGGTAAATACGCCGCGTTTGGTATGGTAGTCGGGTTGGGTGGTTTATTGGTGCGGCGGTTATGTGTGGATCGGGTACGCTACATCTCTAGTCCTTCCGATTATCTTATGCTTGGTTTATTAATTGGCATTGTTTTATCCGGGTTGAGTATGACTTTTCTCGTCCATACTGATATTGTGGCACTCAAGGCATTCTTACTGGGCTTAATGTGTTTCGCATGGCAGCCTCTTCCCACAGATACTTTTTTGTTATTGCATCTGACCTTGGTCGCTATATTAATGATAGTTTTCCCCATTTCGAAACTGTTACATGCACCCGGGGTTTTCTTCAGTCCTACTCGTAACCAAGTGGATGATGCCCGTGAAAAAATGCATGTAGCGGCATGGACTCTGGATAAGACTTAGTTAAGTAAAATTAAAACTTAATTTTACTTTTTCTGAGAAAAATCTCTTCCGTTCCGGGGAAGATACCAAGAAAGGTTTAGGTAGACCAAGCCAGCTCATGGCGCGGATTTAGTGGAGGAAGCTCGTGGCTGATTTTGATGTTCCAGTATTGGGTGATTATCCGATTTGTCCTATACCCGCGATTAAACCAGAGGCGATGAAAGGCCTCAAACCATTTGTTGTTAACAATCCCATGCATAACACCGATCTCGGTTTTCCCGGGACCTTGGTGGATAATTGGCAGGAAGCAGCCATTGCAAAAATGGATGATCTTTTAAAAAAGTATCGTTCATTTCAGGTATTTTTAGATTCTTGTGTAAAGTGTGGATCCTGTACGGATAAGTGTCATTATTTCATTGGAACCGCTGATCCGCGCAACATGCCGGTAGCACGTCAGGATCTATTACGTCAAGTATATCGTCGTTATTTTACCTTTGCGGGCAAATATTTTCCCAAATTAGTCGGTGCGAAGGATTTGACACGCGAGGTTCTAGACGAGTGGTATAGCTATTATCACCAGTGCTCGCAATGTCGGCGCTGCTCGGTCTATTGTCCTTATGGAATCGATACTGCCGAAATATCAATGGCGGCGCGTGAAATTATGGATTCCGTTGGACTGGGCCAAAAATACACTAATGAGATTCTCGGCAAGAATATAAAAATTGGCAACAATCTAGGTTTACCCCCTGCAGCTATTCGTAATACCTTAGAAGGTCTTGAGGAAGATGTTGCGGATGCAACCGGTGTTACGGTTCGTTACCCCTTAGACGAAAAGGGGGCAGAGGTCATGTTGGTTACTCCCTCAGCTGATTTCTTTGCAGAACCGCATATTGAGGGTCTTATTGGTTACGGTAAAGTATTCCATCAAGCAGGAATTTCTTGGACATTGTCTTCCAGCGCATCGGAAGCAGCCAATTTTGCTATGTTCATTGGTTCCTATGCCAATATGAAAAGGGCTGCTACCCGTATTCGTGAAGCTGCGCTGGATCTTGGAGTGAAACGAATTGTAGTCGGCGAGTGTGGACATGCTTGGCGTGTGGCTTACAGCTTTTGGAATACCATTATTGGTCCTTTTGATTTTCTCGATTCTAAGTATCCGGTACCTCAGCACATCTGTGAATTTACTTATGATCTATTGAGACGTGGAGCATTAAATCTGGACAAATCGGCCAATGATCATCGAATAGTAACTTTTCATGATTCCTGTAACGTTGCGCGGGCTTCGCGTATGGGTGGTATTCCTGGTGGGCAATATATTATTCCCCGGGAACTAATCAAGGCAAGTTGTAATCATTTCGTGGATATGTCTCCAGAAACAATTCACGAACAGACTTATTGTTGCGGTGGTGGCGGTGGTTTGCTCACTGATGATTTGATGGATCTGCGCATCAAGGGAGCCTATCCTAGAATGCAGGCTTTACGTCAGGTGGAAAAAGAGCACGGTGTGAATTACCTTGCCGCAATCTGCGCCATTTGTAAGAGTCAATTCTTTAAGGTACTGCCGTATTACAAGTTTGACCGTGAGATGATTGGCGGTGTGCATCAGTTGATCAGTACCGCTATTCAACTCGGGACCAAGGAATAGGCGTTCTCTAGCAATAATTGTCTACCATTCTAAAGAACTCTCCTGGTGGAGGAGAATTGTCATGGCAATAACGAAAGAAGAAATGGGCAGTCAAATCAAGAATTTTACCTTCCGTCGTTTCAAAGATGGCGATAGCCAATGGCACCGCATGACCGATCGCATCTTTATTGGCGATAAGTCGCACAAGTGTCCCACTTATGTCCATCGGACTCCACCGTGCCAGGGTAGCTGCCCCGCCGGAGAGGATATCCGCGGTTGGCTTGACATTGTACGTGGGCTTGAAAAGCCGCCCAAGGGCATGACCATGCAGGAATATGCCTTTCGTCGTTCAACCAATGCCAATCCGTTTCCTTCCGTGATGGGACGGGTTTGCCCTGCTCCATGCGAGGATGGATGTAACCGCAATCAACTTGAAGACCACGTTGGCATTAATTCTGTTGAACAGTATATCGGTGATGCTGCTCTGAAGGCGGGTTTCAAATTTACTGCCGGTCCTGATACGGGTAAGCGTGTCGCTATCGTCGGTGGTGGTCCGGCTGGATTGGCAGCGGCCTATCAGCTTCGTCGTCGTGGCCACGCCTGTACGATTTTTGATGAACACTCCCAGTTGGGTGGGATGATGATGTGGGGTATCCCGGGTTACCGAATGCCCCGCGATATTCTTATGGGTGAAATCAATCGCATTGTCGAAATGGGTGTGGATGTTCGTCTTAATACGCGGGTGGGGAGTGATATCCCGTTGGCTGATGTGGAGCGCGATTACGACGCCATTTTGTTAGCCATCGGTGCGCAGAGTGGTCAAGCTCTGCCAATTCCTGGATCAGACGCACCTAACTGCCTAAGTGGAGTTGCTTTTCTGGATGCGTTTAATGATGGACGCTTGAAAGCGGTAACCGGTCGGGTGATCGTGATTGGCGGTGGTGATACTTCCGTCGACGTTGCGACCGTGGCCCGTCGTCTAGGACGCATTACGGCAATCCACGAAAAGGATCGTCCTGAGCATATCATCATCAATCAGACCGCACACGATGTCATTGAAACTGCTGCTCGTCAGGGTGCAGATGTCCTGCTTCTTTCGCGTTCACCAATTCATAAGATGAATGCTGCCAAGCATGAGGTCGAGGACGCTCTGCGTGAGGGCGTGGAAATCCAGGGTAGCGTCGGGCCAATCGAGGTAATTAAGGGGCCGGATGGTCGTGCCACGCATTTGCGGGTTCATCGGTTGACAGAGAAAACTAAGACACCTATTCCAAATACTGAAATGGATTTGGAATGTGACATTATCGTCGCCGCCATCGGTCAGGGGGGAAATCTTGCGGGGATGGAATCCTTTAATAACGGTCGTGGACTCATTAATACCGACCGTCATTTTCAAATACCGAATCGGCGTGGTTATTTTGCAGTTGGCGATATTGTCAAGCCTCATTTGCTTACTACGGTTATTGGTCAAGCCACGGTGGCAGTGGAATCCATCGAAAAGTATTTAGCTGGTACCGATCTGGGCAAGCGCCCCAAGGTGGACGTGCGCCACTTCGACCTCATGACCAAACTTCAAGAAGCGGGTTTACAACCCGATGAGTATAATCATGAGCAGGTATGGGGAACTTCGGAGTCTAAATTTGCGGTTCATAACTACGAGGACCGTGCAACACAGGAAATTGTTTCGGCGGATATGTTATTTCTTGGACATTTCAAGTACACGGAACGTAATAAGCGCGGCTACCATAACGTAGACAGTACTAACGTTATCGGTAATTTCATGGAGCGCATGATTCCTCTCACCGAACCATTGGTGGTGGAAGAGGCCAAACGCTGTATGAGTTGTGGCATGTGTTTTGAGTGTGATAACTGTGTGATCTTTTGCCCGCAGGAAGCAGTTAAGAAGACACCCAAGAATCAATCGACAACTGGCCGTTATGTCTACACTGATTATGCTCGATGCATCGGTTGTCATATTTGTGCTGAAGTTTGTCCTACCGGGTACATCCAGATGGGAATGGGCGAGTGATGGTAGGAAAAAGTATGTTGAATACTCGTTCATGGGGGTTTGGATTGTTGATGGCGGTGGTATTGTTAATCATTACTCCGTTGTCTGAAGCCTACCAGGTGCCTATTCCTACGCCTCCTAAGGGTCGTGGTGGTCAGTGTGTGGAGGATACTCAGTTCATGAGGCGCAACCACATGAATCTGATCTTTCATAAACGCGATTTGACCATGCGCCAGGGAATTCGTACTCCTACTCATAGTCTCAAGGAGTGTATCGGGTGCCATGCTGGGCAGCGGCCGGATGGTACTTATATTCCGGCCAATGATGAGGGACAGTTTTGCCAGAGTTGCCATAGTTATGTCGGTGCCCAGCCAGATTGTTTTGAATGTCACGCTACCACGCCGGCCATTCTGCCGGCCAACCAGCCGTGAGCATAGCGGTAAATCACCCCACGGCTAAAAGCCGAGGGCTTTAATAAAATAAAGCTTGATTTACCAGCTTGAGTCCAAAACATCGGACTACGTTGCAACGAAGTACAAGATTCACCTACGAATGATTCCTCAGTTCGTAGCTCTGAAAGCGGCAGTTGCAAAGTTCGCAAGAACCGAAGCTGCGCTGCAATATTGACGAGGGGAGCCACACCGCAAGGTGTATGTTACCAAGCCCGTAAGGGCTGACAGCCGGGAAAGACCGGCTTTTTTGACTGACGGTTTTTCCCGCTAAAACCGTCTCCTTTCCTCCCTGCCCGGCTAAAGCAGGGGGTATCTCGGATACAATGATGAAGAATGAACTTACTGACCAAGGCCGGCGTGGCTTTCTTGGTACTGCGACGACCACTGTGGTTGGCCTCGCTGCCGTTCCCGGCCTTTCCCTGGTGGCTTTTGCCCGTTCTCCAGATGTCCCCGTAGATGATAAGTCGCGGTGGGGTATATTAATTGATGCGAATAAATGCAAGTCGGACTGTACAGCTTGCGTCACTGCCTGCAACACTGAAAATGGTCTTACGGGTCACGGTCGTCCTACTAGTGATGCGCAGTGGCTACGTAAGGTTCAATTAAAAGATAAGTCTACGGGGCGGATTTTATCTTTACCCGTGGGCTGTCAACATTGTGAAAAACCACCTTGCGTAGATGTTTGTCCGACGGGTGCATCTTTCAAACGAGCCGATGGCATTGTTTTGGTCGATAAGCATATTTGTATTGGTTGTCGATATTGCATGATGGCTTGCCCCTATAAAGCTCGTTCCTTTGGTCACGAGGAGAAGCATGATCAGAATCCACACTCCCCACGAGGCAAGGGAACTGTTGAGGCGTGTACTCTATGCGTCCATCGCGTTGATGCTGGTCAACTACCATCCTGTGTAGATGCCTGTCAAAAAATAGGACACCAGGCGATGATTTTTGGGGATCTTAAAGACCCTAACAGTGATATTGCTAAACGTCTTGCCAATGAGTCGAGCCGGCAATTACGCGAGGTTTTGAATTTAAATACCGCTGTTCGTTATCATGGGATGTAGCCGGGGTACTTTGTTTTTTTTTGATTAAAACTAAAAAATCAGAATATCAGGGATATTTTTTTACGGGCTGACAGCTGGGAAAGACCGGCACTTAATTCAGGCTAAAGCCATTGATTTTAACATCAAAGGCAGCGTTTCCTCCCCTCGACTTTTCGGGATCGAGGGGTTTCCATGCCGAGGATCTATGAAAAATATTTATTTTCGTGAAATGAAAGAAACGGGCCAGACTTACTGGTTAGTACAAGGATTACTGAGTATTTTAATTTTGTTGGCGCTTGCTGCAGCTCACCATATGGAGACAGAAGGCCATTGGGTCACAGGAATGAATAACCAGGTTGTGTGGGGACTGCCTCATGTCTTTGCTGTATTTTTAATTGTTACTGCTTCTGGAGAATTAAATCTGGCATCCATTGCCTCGGTTTTTGGTAAGGCTCCCTATAAACCATTGGCGCGTCTTTCCGCTTTAGTGGCCATTGCTCATCTGGTTGGTGGCTTAATGGTCCTGGTTTTGGATCTGGGTCGACCTGATCGCCTTATCGTAGCAATGACAAGTTATAACCTAAAGTCTATATTTACTTGGAATATTTTACTTTATAACGGATTTATCGTCTTAGCGGTAATTTATTTATGGACGATGATGGAGCGTCGTTTCAATCCTTATACAAAATTTGCAGGTCTTGGTGTATTTGTCTGGCGAATCATCCTTACCACCGGAACTGGTTCTATCTTCGGTTTTCTGGTTTCTCGTGATGCCTACAATGCGGCCATAATGGCACCAATGTTCATCATTATGTCATTCTCGTATGGAACCGCTATTTATCTCATGACACTTGAAACCCTTGCTTACTGGGGGAAGAGGCCAATTGGTGAGGAACTGATTACGCGTCTCAAAAATCTTTTAGGTATTTTCACAGCGGCGTCTTTCTATTTTTTCCTCGCTTATCATCTGACCAATTTATATGGAGCACAACGCCAAGGGGTTGAATATTTTTTATTAGGAGGAGATAGCCTCTATTCAAAAATCTTTTGGATTGGACAAGTTTTCATCGGTACGATAGTTCCATTGGCCTTGCTCTATAGTCAGCTTGCTCGCTCTCGATTAGTTATCTATGGAGCTTGCATACTGGTGGTTCTTGGTGGACTTTCCCAGATGTACATCACTATTATCGGTGGTCAGGCCTACCCAATTACCATCTTCCAAGGCTACGAAGTAAGCAGTAGCTTCTTTGATGGCCAAGTGGCAACCTATATCCCGACAGTTTACGAGGCCATGCTGGGAATTGGCGGTTTCGCTATCGCTGCCTTTATGGTGATTATGGTTACTCGTATGTTGCCATTTATTCCAAGTAGTTTGGCGGATGCGGACGTTGACGAACGTTTGATTGCTAAGGAACATTAAAGTTCATCATGGTTTAGCCGCCTAGAAAATAGTTTTATTTCAGGCGGCTAACTAGCTTTCATCAAACGGCGGAGAGACCATGGCCCACTTAATGATCTCCGCAGCACACAAATCATCAGGTAAGACCACCATTAGTTTGGGTCTATGCGCCGCGCTGCGTGCAAGAAACGTTAAAGTTGTCCCCTTCAAGAAAGGTCCTGATTATATTGATCCGTTATGGTTGAGTCTGGCAAGTGGCCAACCCTGCTATAACCTAGATTTTTGGACCATGACGGTTGAAGAAATTCATGAGAGTTTTTCCTGCCATAGCGCACAAAGCGATATTGCTCTGGTGGAGGGTAATAAGGGACTTTATGACGGAATGGACTTGGAAGGGCGCGACAGTAACGCCGCTTTGGCCAAATTGTTGAAAACTTCGATAGTATTAGTCATTGATACTCAAGGTATTACCCGTGGTATCGCTCCGCTGGTTCTTGGCTACCAAAATTTTGATCGTGAAGTACACATTGCGGGAATCATCCTCAATAAAGTGGGAGGAATTCGCCACGAAACTAAATTACGTAAAGTACTCGCGCACTATACTGATGTCCCGGTTATTGGATCTGTGGCCAGGGATGATCGATTAACCATCGTTGAACGCCATTTGGGATTAGTCCCCAGCAACGAAAACAGTTCTGCTTTTGATCTAATTAATCAAATTGGATCTTTAGTGGCTGACCAAGTAGACCTAGAAGTCATTCAAGCATTAGCACAAAGCGTCTCCTCACCTTCATCTTTTTCAACGATTTATCCTGCGTTACAAGGACCAACGGTGCGTATTGGCATTCCCAGGGATGCTGCCTTTGCCTTCTATTATCCAGATGATCTGGAAGCATTGCGCCAAGCGGGTGCTGAATTGGTATTTTTTGATACCTTACAAGATCATTTACCTGATGTGGATGGTTTATTTATCGGTGGTGGTTTTCCAGAAGTTCAAATGGACGCACTCGAAACTAATGTATCACTAAGAGTGGAAATCAGCTCTGCTGTGGAGAATGGCATGCCGGTCTATGCGGAATGCGGAGGCTTGATGTATCTTGCTCGACGTATTCAATGGGGTGATCGTTCGCGCTTGATGGTTGGTGCTTTACCCGTTGATGTTATTATGACTAATAAACCAATTGGTCGGGGTTATATTCGCCTGCGTGAAACCAACGATCATCCTTGGCCAGTAAACGGGCCAATGGTTGAGGTTCCCGGCCATGAGTTTCATTATTCTCACCTGGATAACCTTGAAGTTAATTGTAATTTTGCTTATCAAATCAAACGTGGCGTTGGCATTGATGGTTTTCATGATGGCCTTATTTATCGTAATGTCCTAGCCTGCTATTCTCATCAACGTAATACTCGCGCCAATCCATGGGCAGCAAGTTTCGTTGCCTTTGTAAAAAAGAATAAAAAATTCTAACTATTAAATTCCATATAATCAATAAATACGGATGAAAGTCAAAAATTCCTCGATCCTTCGGGATCGATGTGTTTCGACGCCGATGATCTATGAAAAATAAATGGTTAAAATTGGTCTTAGTGATAGTGTTTAATTTTTGGACATGCGCGGCATTATCTCAAGATGTTATTACACCAATAATTCCTGCTTCTGACAAAATTCATTCCGATTCCACTGCTCCCGTAAAAAATCGTTATTTTCCAGAAATTTTTGCCATTACAACGGTTGCTTCAATATTATCTACCATCAATCCTACAATTTCGGCAATTATTATTGGTGGTGGTCTAGGCTCATTGAGTCGTTATACTGTATCACAAGGGGTTAGTCATTGGGTTGATGGCTCTTTTCATGGCACAATGGCGGTCAACATAATTGCTTCTTTTATTTTTGGAACGATAACGGGTTGGGTTGCGCGTGGCGATTCTGGGATAGCTAATACTGCCTGGCTGGATTTAATGACAACGGGTTTTCTTGGTGGTTTTAGTACATTTTCGACTTTTGCTAAAGATACGGTAGAAATTGCTCGCGAGGAAGGAATTCTATTTTCGGCTCTTTATACTGGATTTTCCGTGGGTGTATCGGTTGTGGCGATATTAGCTGGTGAATTTGTAGGAACTCTACTATTACCATAACATTCAGAGAAATAAAATGGAAAATCACCTACGAGTAGTAATGGCCCAAATTAATTTATTGGTCGGGGATATTCGTGGTAATTTGGATCGCGTTCTTAGTGCCGCTTTTCATGCTCGTGATCGCCTCCAGGCGGATTTAATAATTTTTCCTGAACTTACTCTCACAGGCTATCCACCAGAAGATTTATTATTTCGTACTGGTTTTTTAAAACAAGTTGAAGATTCGTTAGAGGAATTACGTATCAGGGTACATGGGATACACCTATTTGTTGGTCATCCGCAACGAATGCAAGGAAAACTCTATAATACTGCTAGTGTATTACGCGATGGTCAGGTACTCGGAAATTATTATAAAAATATTTTGCCGAATTACGCCGTTTTTGATGAAAAACGGTATTTTGCAGCTGGAAATAAACCATTAGTCGTGGATGTAGCGGGAATTGCAGTAGGAATAACCATTTGCGAGGATCTTTGGCATTATGGCCCCGCCTCGGCAACCGCAAAAGCGGGCGCGCGGTTGTTGGTGAATCTCAACGCTTCTCCTTATTACATAGATAAAACCGCCGAGCGTGAGACTGTATTACGGGAGCGCGTACTAGAGTCCGGTCTTCCCATTGTTTACGTCAATTTAGTGGGTGGTCAGGATGAATTAATTTTTGATGGAGAATCCCTAGTCATGGACGCCTCAGGCGAAATTACCCAACGTGCCTTGCCTTTCGAGGAACAATTGATCTTTGCGGAGTTTGTGGAGCGGGATGGCCGATTAATTCCCTTACCCGGTGAGCAAGCGCCACTACTTTCGTTGGTAGCGAATGTTTATCACGCACTGATGCTGGGAGTACGCGACTATATCCAAAAAAATTTTTTTCCTGGGGTTTTGGTGGGATTATCGGGAGGAGTAGACTCCGCCTTGACTTTGGCGATTGCCGTGGATGCCTTGGGGGCAGAGCACGTTCAAGCAGTGATGATGCCTTCACGCTACAGTGCCGCCATGAGCCTGGAAGATGCCTGTGCCGAAGCGGATACTTTAGGGGTACGATGGAATGTCTTACCCATTGAAACGACTTTTCAAGCCTTTCTTGCAACGCTTGCTGATCAATTCACCGGATGGCCGGTTGATGTTACCGAGGAGAATCTCCAGGCTCGGTGTCGTGGTGTGTTGCTCATGGCGCTATCAAATAAAACCGGGCGGCTTGTACTTACCACCGGCAATAAGAGTGAGATGGCGGTGGGCTACGCTACCCTCTACGGAGACATGGCCGGGGGTTTCGCGGTCATTAAGGATGTTCCTAAAACATTGGTCTATCGTCTAGCCCGCTATCGCAACAATATTGCCCGGATTATTCCGGAGCGTGTCTTGACTCGTCCTCCTTCTGCTGAACTTCGTCCCGATCAGCGTGATCAAGATAGTTTGCCTCCTTACGAAGTACTCGATCCTATCCTGGAAATGTATATCGAGGGACAGTATTGCCCCGAGGAAATTGTCGCTGCGGGCTATGACCCGGCGACCGTGCAACGGATTGTAACCTTGGTAAATCGTGCTGAATACAAACGCCGTCAGGCACCTCTAGGGATCAAGATTACTCGATGCGCTTTTGGTCGGGATCGACGTTATCCCATTACTTTTGGTTTCGGGCGTTCTACATCATGGAATACGCCGCTAGCTGATTCAATTGCCCACACAGTCAACTACCCTGCCCTAAAGGGCGAGGTTTCTCGGAGACACTGATGAAAAAGGTAGAAGCGATTATCAAACCGTTCAAACTCGACGATGTCCGCGAGGCGCTTTCAGCAATTGGCATTACCGGCATGACCGTCACGGAAGTCAAAGGATTTGGACGCCAGAAGGGACACACGGAACTCTATCGCGGCGCGGAATACGTGGTTGATTTTTTACCCAAGGTGAAGATTGAGGTGGTTCTTCCCGCCGAACAGATCGATATTTGTATTGAAACCATCGCAAATGCCGCCCATACCGGAAAAATTGGCGATGGAAAAATTTTTGTTACACCAGTAGATCAGGTAGTCCGAATTCGTACCGGAGAACAGAATCATGCGGCAATTTAAGGTCAACTAACTTCATCCTACAGAGCAAGGGTTCTCGGAAACACTGATGATTAGCCATCTATGCCCTTGAAGCGCATATCACGTTAATTTAGCACAGTACAGCCTCTGAGATGATCGTTTAATGCGTCAAATTATTTTAGATACTGAAACCACTGGCCTTGAACCAGGCGCGGGCCATCGTATCATTGAAATAGGATGTATCGAGCTAATTGATCGTCGCTTGACCAAACAACGCTGGCATAATTACCTCAACCCAGATAGAAAGATTGACGCCGGAGCGGCTGCGGTCCATGGAATCACCAACGATTTCTTAAAAAACAAGCCACGTTTTAGCGATATTGTTGAAGACTTAATTAATTTTATTCGTGGCAGCGAATTGATTATCCATAATGCGCCCTTCGATGTCGGATTTATTAATAATGAATTGCGCCTAGCTGGTAGTCAGTGGGGACGTGTTGAAGATATTTGTCGAGTTACCGATACTCTAGTTTTGGCGCGAGGTTTATATCCCGGTCAAAAAAACAGTCTGGATGCGCTGTGCAAACGCCATGGAATAGACAATTCCCACCGCAATCTCCATGGTGCCTTGCTCGACGCTGAAATACTGGTTGAAGTTTATCTGGCGATGACCGGAGGACAAGTCAGTTTGTCCCTCGGAGGAAACGTTGAACCTGTGCGCGCCAGCAGCCTTACGCCTCTCCGTATTTCTGGAAATCGACCCAAGTTACCGATAACTGCGCTCACGTCTGAGGAAGAAGTAGCTCATCAAAAAAAATTAGACGACATTGATAAAGCAAGTAACGGCAATTGCGTGTGGCGTCACATGGATGCCGCAGTGACGTTTGGAGTCCACGCCTAATACTTGCGGTCCATTCATGATGACCTGCTGCGCATTGGTAGGTGCCGCTGACAGCCCTGCTGCGCTTGGCTACACAATGGATTGAATCATCAAGGTTGCTTGCTATCCATGGATCGCTTCGACATGTTGTTGCCATAGGTGAGTCACATCACGCCGGTATTCGTCGAGGGTGTTATCGAGTTGTTCAACTGGAAAACAAGCCGCCTCACCTTGAAGCGTGGCGTGATGAGTCGCACGGCGCAAGTAGCGGTAGGCCTCCTGAAGTGTCACAACATCTGCTGACGAAAGTAGCCCACAGTCACGCAAAGTGTCGAGCTGGCGAATATTGTCGGTCCATTGGGTCAATCCGGGATGGTCGTGGGCATGGCGGAGCACCAGGTATTGGACTAAAAATTCGATATCGGCGATTCCGCCCCGATCTTGCTTGAGGTTGAATTGGTGCTCAGGGTTTTTGCTACCCAATTCAGCACGCATCCGCTCGCGCATTTCTCGTACTTCCTGACAGAGTATTGCTGGATTCCGTTCGCGGCACAGAATTTCGTGGCGAATCGCCCGGAAAGATTCTCCTACCGCCGCGTCTCCTGCCACCGGGCGCGCGCGAACCAAGGCTTGTTGTTCCCAAGTCCAAGCCGCCGTGCGTTGGTAGCGGTCGTAGGCATCCAGACTCGTGACCAGCAGCCCCGACGCGCCACTCGGACGCAGACGTAAATCAAGCTCGTACAGTTTTCCAGTTGGCGTATGGGTCGTGAGGAAATGAATCATTCGTTGGGCCAGACGCAAAAAGAACACACCAGTATCAATGGGATGCGCACCATCAGTGGGCGCGGTTACCTCGCCATCGTGGAGAAAAACGATATCCAGATCCGAGCCATAACCCAGTTCGATTCCACCCAGTTTGCCATAACCAAGGATGGCGAAGCCTCTGGCGTCCGGGTTACCGACGCCGAGGTAGGGGGGGTGCCCATGTTTTTCCACCAGATCGCGCCACGCTAGGTCCAAGACTTCCCCAAGGAGCACTTCGGCGAGTTCAGTGAGATGGTCGCTCACCACCATCAATGGCAAAACGCCGGTGATGTCTGCCGCCGCTACTCGGAGGGCGTTGCCATGCCGAAAATGGCGCAGTGCTTCCATCTCGATCTCAAGGTCATTCCCAGGTAGGCGCGCCATAATTTGACGCAAGGCGTCCGCCAAAACGGCGCGGCGCGGAGGGGTATAGAGAATACGTGGATCGATCAGCTCGTCCAACAGCAGCGGAAAACGTGCTATCTGATGCGTGATCCAGGGACTTGCTGCGCACAGACGTGCCAGTTGCGACAGCGCGAGTGGATTCTCGACCAGTAGGGCAACATAGGCGGTGCGGCGTCCAATCGACTCCAGCACAGTCACCAGCCGATCCACTGCCGCGCTGGGGCGGGAAATCTTGCTCGCGGCCGCGAGCAGTAACGGTATCAATCGATCCAGGCGTTCCTGGCCACGTTCTGAAAGCGCGCGTACCGCCGCCGAGGTTCGCAGCCGTGCGAGCACCGCAGCGACCGACGGCTCCATCCCCAATTCCGCTAATAGTTGCGTGGCGCGCTCCGGTTCGAGCAGCCCGTGCCACAGGGCTTGGAGATCGTCGGATTTACCTTCAAGGACGGTCTCGTTTTGTGGCGAAGCGAAAACCCGCTGAAAATGATCATGAACACGGGTGAGATGTTGGTCCAGATCAGATTGAAACCTTTCCCAGGAAGAATAACCCATGGCCACGGCGAGACGCGCGCAAGCGATTGCATCGCGGGGCAAGGTTTGAGTTTGTTGATCGTTGTACTCCTGGAGGCGATGCTCTACGTTGCGAAGGAATATATAGGCGTTGACCAGTTCAAGTACCACGACATCGGGCAGTAACCGTAAACGACCCAAAATTTCCAAAATGGGCAGCAAGCGTGGATCTTGGAGTTCGGGAACCCGCCCACCACGGGTAAGCTGGAAAACCTGAACAATGAATTCGATTTCGCGGATCCCGCCAGGGCCGAGCTTGACATTGCCGATTAAGCCCTTGCGGCGTACTTCGGTGGCGATTAATTCCTTCATTTCGCGCAATGCGTCCATCGCGCCGTAATCGAGATAACGCCGGTAGACAAAAGGACGCAGGAGTTTGAGCAATGATTGCCCGGCGTTGCGATCCCCGGCGACCGGGCGTGCTTTGATTAGCGCGTAACGTTCCCATTCCCGTCCATGTGATTGGTAGTAATTCTCCAGAGCGTCGAAACTCACTACCAATGGCCCCGATTCACCAAAGGGACGCAAACGCATATCGACGCGAAATACAAAACCAAGGGGAGTTGCCGTTGACAGTGCCTTAATTAGCCGTTGACCGAGGCGAATGAAAAATTCGGAATTGCTGATGCTGCGCCGACCTCGGGTTTCTCCGTCCTCGGGGTAGGCGAAAATAAGATCGATATCGGAAGAAAAATTGAGCTCCTGGGCGCCGAGTTTTCCCAGGGCCAGCACCACCATTGATTGTGGCGCGCCGATAGGAGAATGAGGAACACCCAACTCTCGCTGCAACCAAGTGGTTAAATGATCGAGGGCGGCGTCAATCGTGGCGTCAGCGAAGGCCGATAACTCGGCAACGGTGGTCTGGTAGTCGGCGCGGCAGGCGAGATCGCGCCAGGCGATTCGCACCATTTCCCGTCGCCGGAGCTGGCGCAGGCTGGCTGCCAACATTGCTTCATTGTTGACTCCTACCAAAGCTGCCGCGACGCGGCGCGGATATTCGCCGATGTCATAGTCACGTATCAGATCGCCGCTATCGGCGAAGTCAGTAAGTAGCGCAGGGTCGGCGACACAGAGACGGGAAACAAATTCGCTCGCCGCCCATACCTTCGGCAATTCGGCAAGCAACACGGGATCGGCAAGGGGTGCTATCTGGCGTGCAGCGGCGGCGCTTACATATTGATCAAAACCACGGGCCACGGACTCGCTTAATGAAGAGCACAAGTCGAGAACGGCTGAGGTAATGGATGTCATCATGTTGTTGTTGTTGTTGTTTCAATCCGCATCCGACCTCATCTGCCGAATGACAAAGCCATCGACAGATTGAGGTTGGTGGATTGCCTCCCCGTAAACGAGGAGGTTACCAAAAAGATAACGCATCGTTGTCTAATTTAATTAATCCCCCTGAATGGGGAGGTCTCAAACCAGCAAGGAAATTTGATGAGCCTGCCAGGTAAACGGAATCAACGAGGACCGACATCCCGGCGCAAGATAGCAATTTGTCCTACAAGCAAGGTGCTTACCGGCTCTAGCTTGCGGTGCATGAGGGGGCCGATAGCGGTGGTACGGGAAAAAATCGGGCGGACCACAGCATAGCTTAATCGGGAAAAACAGAGCATGGCGCATAATTCAGGAACCAAATCCGGTACCACGGCACGCAACTCCCGCAAACCCGAGGGTGCAGCATCCAGTAATTCCGCTCCCGTACACATGGCTTGTCCATCGGCGAGTAAATTCTCTATCTCGGCCTCGGGCAATGCCGGACGAATTGGCGCGAAATAAGCCGCCACCGTTTCAAGCCAGGCATTGACCACATCCTGATTGGGGGAACGGCGTAAAATTTCGCCGGCAGCCCATAGCCAACCTTGGCCCGCGCCGGATAATATCCGTGTGAGCATCACCGCATAGGGATTACCCGCTGCGGCCAATGGCTCCAATAGCGGAGTCAAGATGGCGCTATCCGCGCGTGGCGGTGGGAGACCAGGTAAGGCGTCGGGCAGTGCCTGGATAAAACCCAAAAGATAAGCGGCGTTACGCCGTGCCAGCGACCACAGGCGAGTTTGTTGGCGCACGTTCAGTAGCCCCGGCTGTAAAACCAATCGCACCGAGGCCGTTACCGCATTCGGCTCTTCCTCGAAGGGCAAATTCTCGACCAGATATTCCGCGAGTACCGCTCCCATTGTCCCGCGCGCCACACATTCGCGTTCTAACATGTGTCGGGCATTATCGGCACTGGGCAAGGCCCACCATGCCCGACGGGCTAGTTCATCGGTCAAGCCTGCGGCGTGGACCACCGCGACCACTGCCTCGGGTTCACCTAATAACAACAGTTGCTCCAGATGCAGGTCACGGGTTTGGCCCATTCGCGTCCATCGTTGTAAAAATATCGGAAAACCTTCTGGCGAACCCAAGACTTGACCGGAAATTAACTCGCGCACGACGCGGAGATAACGATCAGCGCGTCCCGTAGGATTAAGCGTCAGCGCGCTTTCTCCCTCGGGAACGAGACCGTGAACAGTCAAGGCTACCTCGTTGATTCGCAACGCCTGAAGGTCATTGGCGAGCAAAACATAGAGGCGCAAAGCATCTTCTGGAGAGAGTTCCATCGAAGCGAGCCAAGGAAGGTGAGCGACCTCGAAATGGGTAATTCCGAGTGAGTTAGCGATAACGAGTGTTTACACATTAGGGGGCGAACTCCAAAAGTCAATTTAGTGTCAAGTTAAGTTTTAACCACAGTGATCGCCCAGGTTCATTGATGCGGGTTGCTTGGTCATAACCAGTAACCATCGCGCCGCCCCGGCTGATGAATTCTGCGTAAGTTTTGTCAAATAAATTATCCACGCCCCCAGTAATTAATAGCCCTTTTTTTGGACGATAGCCAGTATTGAGTGAAAACACGCCAAAGCCGCTGCTGTCGCCAAGGTCTTGCCCGACGATGTTGCCCTTGTCAAGATCGTACCGGCCCTGTTTAGCTACCAGGCGCAGCAACGCACCGACCGTCCATACCTGGTTGTCGTAAGTTAGCCCCAGTCGTCCCTCCAGCGGTGGCATTTGGGCGAGTGCGGTACCATCGGTGTCATTGTTGCCATGAACGTAGGCAAGGGTGCCATCAATTTTCCATCTATTATCAAGCGCATAGGAAACTCCAGCCTCACCACCCCAGGTAGTCGCGTCAACGTTGCGCACGATGCTGGCAACGCGTGTGCCCATACCATTGATCGCTGTTTTAGTGTAATTGGATTGCACCATCAGGTAATCATCAATCTTGTTGTAAAAACCAGAAATCGAAGCGGTTATTCGATCATGATTATAAATCCAGCCTAGATCGAGCTGGTTGGTTTTTTCTGAGCGTGAATGAAAGGCACTCAAGGTAGTGGCGCTTTCCTTGGTAGCCGAGATTAGCTCCCAATAATCCGGGAAGCGATTCGTGCGGCCCAAGCCCATATAGACAGTGGCAGGCATTCTGGCAAGATCGCGCTCGAACCGTGCGAAACCACTGACGAGATTGGTGTCGCGTTCCTGGTTGGCGGTAGGATTGGCAACCTTTGCCGCCATCATGCCGGATCCAATTGTCAACATGGCGCGCTTGTCCTGAACTTTCCAATTATCGGCGCGCAGACCAATAATCAATTTATCTTGTTGGTTGAGATAATGACTCAATTCACCAAATAGTCCGTGGTTGTGAAAATTGGCATCCTCGACGCGGCTCGCGTTGGTGTAATCATCAGCCATCGCACCCATCCCTGTGCGTAAGGTGTGGATGTTAGTCTGGTAATCCACGCCCAGGGTAGTTTTTGTCGCAGCAGAGAATTTCAACGTGGTAGCAATGCGTCCGCCAGTAGTTTTTCGATCAGGATTGCTGACCATTTTTTTATCGACACTAGTGACCGGACGCAGACTATAATTATCCATCACATGATCGACATAATTGTAATAAATATTAGCTTCAAATTTATCGAACACCTTGGAAATCTTGCTTTTTTCAAATTTCAAACCAAGATTATCACGTTTGAATTTCACGCCATCCATACTCCGATCACCATAAGCCGCTTCGCCATCGCTTTGTAATCCGGTGATTTCCATTCGGGTATTGGCATCGGGTGTCCAGCCGAACGCGCTACCGGTGCTCCAGCGAGTATAGGTCGAATGCACGGAGTTTCCCGCACCGTCCTTATAATCATCAGAATCCGAGCGGGTGGCAGTGCCTTGAAAATAAAAATCTGGCGTACCGGCACGTAAATCCATGACTTGATCATTTCGTCCAAAACTGCCACCGGTGAGGCTACCGTTGAATTTCCAACCACTTTTCTCGAAACGTTTCAAATTGCGCTCGAACAATACCGTACCGGCGGAATTACCCGGTCCATGTAGTACGGACTGCGGACCTTTAATCACGGTGATGCGGTCATAGGATTCGGGAAATACATAAGCGGTTGGCGGATCCATGCGCATTCCACAACCACCAAGCACGTTTTCACCGTCAAGTAGAATATTGACACGCGAAGCTGCCATGCCGCGCAATACTGGATCGCCATCAGTGCCACCCTTACGAATTACTGAAAAACCGGGAATATTTTTTAAATAATCAGCACCATCATGCGCGGGTACTGGCTGACGTGGAGCCTTGGGATCGGTAAGAACGACAAGTGGATCAGCCATCATCGGCGCGGTGACTACGACCTCTTGCAGACGCGTTGATTCCTCGGCAAGTCCATGGTTGGCAAAAAAGACAAGCGTCGCCATGGGAAGTGAAAGTAATAAATTGTTATTCATGAATGTTATCCAGATTTTTAAAAATTACGCGTGAAAGGATTATCATAAAGCAGCGAATATTAGACGAGGGCAGCTACACAATAAATGCGACACAGTGTCGCGTGGCGAATTGCCGCAGGGATCGTTAAGTAGATATTCATAAGTAGTAGGAGTTACACAGTTGAATTTGTAACTCTATACAAGATTGAGTTTTTTCTGTCATTCTGCGCGGAGGGCGCGTTAGCGACGGAGTCGCAGAATCTATATAGATGGATTCTGCGACTCCGCTTCGCTTCGCGCAGAATGACTTCCTATTTTTCAACTGCGTAACTTCTAAGTAGTATGATGATATTTAAATATAATAATTTTTATACCGATTCTTTAAGGCGTTCACGGACTTTTCAGCTTTGCACTAATTGAGCTAAACTGTAAATGATATAAGTTTTCTTTTTTTTATAGTCATATGATCTAAATCTCCCCGCACTCAAAGGCGGGATTTTTCGGAGACACTGATGAGCAATTCCAAGACTATTCTGGTTGTTGATGATAGCAAAGTGTCAAGGATGATGATTCGGGCTTTCATTCTTGAAAAATATCCTGACTGGATAATTGAAGAAGCAGCTACCGGCGAGGAGGCACTGGAAAAAATCCGTACTATTGTTCCAGACTTAATTTCAATGGATGTCAACATGCCAGGCATGGGAGGATTAGCCGCTGCAGGAAAATTACGTGAAGAATGCCCCTTTGCACATATCTCCCTACTTACTGCCAATGTTCAGGAAGCTACTCGCCAAAAGGCAAAATTACTTGATGTTGGCTTCATTGAAAAGCCTATTACCAGACCACGTATTCAAAAAATGATTGAAGTATTGGTTGGTGCATAATGTTTGAATTATCCGAAATGCAACACGATGCACTTGTAGAGGTTTTTAATATTGGCGTGGGGCGCGCAGCAGCTTCAATGAGCAGCATGGTAAACGAAGAAATTTCTCTTTCGGTGCCATCGATTAACTTTTTAAATCTTCAAGACGCAGCCACAATTTTAGAAGGGCAAGGAAGGGAGAATAAAAAAGTCTGTGGTGTTACTCAGCATTTTGAAGGTGCTTTCAACACCGATGTTGTCCTGATGTTTCCAGAAGATAAAAGCCTTGAACTTGTCCGCATAATGGTTGGTGAATCCATTCCGCTGGAACAATTAACTGAAATGGAGCAGGAGGCAATGAGTGAAATTGGAAATATTCTCCTAAATTCCTGCATGGGAACAATGGCGGATATTCTCGGTACTGAAATGAATGGTTCATTGCCAGTATATCAGGTCGGCAGTACTGAAGAAATCCTTGGAGTGTCAGATAAAGGAAACGAAAGTTTTGTATTAATTTTAAGGATTGATTTTATCCTGGAGAAATTAAAGATCAACGGTCATGTCGCGTTTGTAATGGATGCAGATGCCATGAAAGATACCTGCCGGCATATTGATCAGTATCTTTTCGCGTTTACGGGATAATTACTCATAATAAATGGCAAAGGGCGATTCATGTTAAAAACACATCTAGAACTTTTTATAAATACGCTCAATGCCATAAACATGGGAATTATTTTGGTGAATAATGAACAGCAGATAATTTTTCTGAATGCCTGGATGAAGCAACATGCACAATTTTCACAAAACGTAGAAGGATCGTTACTGGTTGATGTTTTTCCGGAAATAAAAAAGGGGCGTATCCATGAGGCTATTAAAAGCGCAATTAACCATAACCTTGCTTCCATTCTTTCCCAAACCCTGAACAAGTCACCATTTCCACTATTCTCCTCTCCGATTAATAGAAAAAATGGCCTTCGTATGCAGCAAGCAATCCAGGTAGTGCCGATTCATCTTGCAGACTCACCTCGCCATTGCTTGATACAAATCAATGATGTTTCCCTTTCTGTATCTCGAGAAAAATTACTCCGCGATCAATCCTTATTACTGCGTGAGCAATCCTATCTTGATGCATTGACAGGAATTGCCAACCGTCGTCGCTTCAACGAATACGTCGAAGATGAATTTCGCCGGGCAAAGCGCGCCACGTCACCATTTTCGCTGATCATGATTGATGTTGACCATTTTAAGCTGTATAACGATTATTACGGTCATCTGGCAGGAGATCAATGCTTGAAACAAGTGGCTATGACATTGATTAGAGTTATCAAAAGGCCCGCTGATCTTTTAGCTCGTTATGGAGGAGAGGAATTCTCGGCAATTCTTCCTGATACCAATTATGAAGGTGCGAATAAAATAGCGAAAGATATGCTTGCGAGCATACAATCCCTTCATTTGGAACATGTCAGGTCACTTACCGCACCTTATATTACCATTAGCATTGGTGGAACCACGAGAACGCCAGAAGAGAATCAACTGGTAACTGATCTCATCAAAGTTGCCGATCAAGCGCTTTACTATGCGAAACAAACCGGCAGAAATAGAGCTATTTTTGCGACGAATTATGATGATTAATGTGATAGATTTATGTTCTAATGATTCTGGTAAATATTTTATTGTTCACTTCGCATTCTAGGTAAACAATTCGGATATTCTCGTTGTAAAAAAGATAAAAATCGCTCACGGACTAAGCAACGAAGATTCCAGATGGAAGAAGCATCGGTGGCGCTCATCAAGGCGCGTAATTCCATCGATCGGTCTGAAGTGTTGGTAACATCCAACCCCCAGGTTTGTCCATCCCAAAGTGGACTATCGGTTAATATCCGTTTGAGTTCACGCCGTCCCTCATCCACAGGAAAAGTGTAATCAACGTAAAAAGATACCGTTCCGAGTAGGTCTGAATCAATACGCGTCCAATTTTGAAATGGATGTGTTATAAAATAATTGATAGGAAGCACAAAATGACGCTTGTCCCACAGCTCGACTACCACATAGGTAGCGCGAATTTCGGCAATTCTGCCCCATTCTCCTTCGACCACTACCACATCATCCAGACGAATGGGTTGTGTGAGTCCAATCTGAATTCCCGCAATCAAATTTTCTAAAATTTGACGTGCGGCCACGCCTGCCACTAATCCCGCAACTCCCGCTGAAGCTAAAAGGCCGGTACCGATTTTTCTGGCTTGAGGAAACGTCATTAAAATTGCTGCGATGGTGACAAGATAAACTATAATGGTGACAATTCTGCGGAGAATTTGTACCTGGGTCTGAACACGACGCGATTTAAGATTGTCCCGAACATCAAACCTGCAACGCTCCGACACAATCTCCTCGACCATGGCCATCAATCGGTCGCTTAACCAAGAAATTCCCACAATCCGCGCCACTTCCAGGATTTGTTGCAATAAAGGTTGCCATTCCGTCGTCAACCGCAGCCAGGGAAGAAAAAATTGCAAGGCAACACTTGCCAGAATCATTCCCACCGGTTTACGCCCATAGCGAATGATGGTATTACCTAGCGCGCTACCCAGACGTTCAATGATCAAGCCGACAAACACCAACAGCAACAGGTTCCCAAGTAAAATCGCGCTGATTATCCCCAGAAATGGCTCCCAACCAATTTTACCGACAACCAAATCACCCAAGCCTGACAGCGTCAGCAGTACAAATCCTCCTCCCAATACTAAAAGTATTCGTAATCCGCGAGCCAGGGGAACAATAATTTCCTGTGTCCATAATAATCCAAAAACTGCATGATCAAGGGCATAATTTTTTAGAAAGATGTTTAGATCGTCAAGCAGCCCATGTAAAATCATGCCGGTGATTAAGACACTCACCAGAAGTAGCCAATAGTCGGCAATCGCCCAGGCCAAATTCAAATAACCAACTAATCCCACCACAGAGGCGATCCATAAGACCATCCATAGGGGCTGGCTAATAATTCGTAAATATTGAGACAGGAGGCGTCCATCAAAAAATTCATTCAAACGTTCGAGCAATGCCTGACGAGCTTTTGATAGCGGCAAAAACATGAATGTCCAGTAAACCATGAACAATCCGTCAATAGCCGCAATAATTGAATTTTGCAAGACGGTCAGATGGCTTAATAAAGTGATTACCCCTAACAATTCGACACTTGCTAATAGAACAATCATACGCCGATAAAATCCGTGGGAACGGCGCTCCAACGGTACCTCGGGGGCAGCCCATAATAGCCAGACAAGATTGGTCTGTGCCTTAAATATGGGTATTACTAAAGTCAAAGTGGTGATGATCGCTAAACTTGGGCCCGGGGCCTGAAACCACCAAGGAATGGCAATCAACATCGCAGCTAAGATAATCCCGCGCGCATTGCCACGGAGAATTCGTAGTGCTGTGCGCCAACTCGTAACCGGTATTCCTTGTGCCAGGCGTGAAACAGCTCGCTGTTCAATTCGAAACAGCACTCGTTGACCAAACTTCCACAAAATTGCCAAAAATAATTCACTGGCGATAAGAAATATCCATTGTGTGAATGATGCGGTTGCTGCTTGCCTAAAGGTAGCCTCCATGCTTAATTTTATCTGATGCCAAATAATTGCCGGGGCCTTGACTAATCCAGTAACTAAATTCCACCATTCTTCCGCAGATTGTGGCCACGGCTGGCGTTCCAATAAATTCGCCTTGATCCGCGCTTGGTAGGTATTATTCATTCGCTCGGCCATTTCGGCGAGATTTTTTGCCTGCTGATTTAAGCGTTCCCGACGAGTAACAATAGCAATTAAAAGATCATCAATGACTTTGAGTGCATCGTGACGCGCATTTTCATCGCTACTGTTCAATTCTCGTTGTTCAGCAAGAGGTGCGCGTTGTTGGGTAAATAGTTGATAACGCCTTTCCAATAAGTTCAACAGATCATCGGTTGTTTTTCGTAAATTCTTCAGTTGAACAAAATTTTCTTTTAGCGTTCTAGGCTCAACGTTTTTTGTTTCTACGAGGTCCAGCCAGTGAGCCATGTTATTATCGGTCTTGGCCGCTTGTTCATCCAGGCTAACCAATTTGGCTTGCTCTTCTGCGCCTTGGGTATTGATATCAAGCAACAAGCGATGCATATCACCAAGTTGCCCGTGATCTTGTCGTAAACGCTGCCGCGACTCGTCGGCGCGTTCTAATAGCGTCTGACGTGTCCGTGATAATTCTGTGCTTAACGCTTGTTGTGCTTCCTGCCGACTTTGTTCCTGTTGAACGTGGTAATATTCCTCGACCTTAAGCTGCCACTGTTCCGCTAAAATTCTTTTTTTCTGATTGAGATCGAGCCATTCCTGACCAATCACTAAATGTTGTTTAGCGAGTTCCAACGCGGCTTGCTTTTTGGAAAGCATATCTTGATTCAATTTGAGCTGCTCGACTAGATTATCGCCTCCCTCTTCCGTTTTGACTGGATTGCGCAATAATTGCTCCTGCGCCTTTAATTTTTGAATGCTTTGCTCCAAATTTTTTATTTGCTGAGTTGTGTTGGTATTGTCGGTAATAATTTCATCTTCACGCAGTTTAAGGGTCTGCGTATCCAGTCGGGCTTGTGTTACCAGAGCTTCGGTAACTTGGCTGGCTTGCAAGCTTTGCAATTTTATGTGCATTTCGGCGCTAGCGGCGCGCAATTCACTTTGCTGTCGTTCTAGTGCCGAGCTGTCCTTAGCCAGAGATTGCCATTGAACGTTTTGTTGTTCCGTTGCTTTGCGTGCATCAATGGGCGTTGTGACAGATACATTTTCCTGAACATCCCCACCAAGCAGCAATTGTGGAAAATTCAACAAAACGAATAACAAGCATCGACTAAAAATAAGCCCTGGGAAACCAGTACGCCTTAGTGAGATTCGACGAGTTTGTGCTTCAATGATCATTAAACGATTTCAAAAGCTGCTGTGATTAATGCGCGCGTATAGGAGTCACGAGGATTATGGAAAATTTCATTGGCGCGGCCATGTTCTACTACCCGGCCATCACGCATGACGATTACTTCGTCAGCGAGCGCCCGGACCACTTTCAGGTCATGACTGATGAAGAGATATGCTAGGCGATGGCGGGTTTGGAGCGTTCGAAGCAAATCAATGATTTGCGCTTGAACTGAACGGTCGAGGGCAGAGGTAGGTTCGTCTAGGATGACCAGTCGTGGCTTGAGCACTATCGCTCGTGCGATGGCAATCCGTTGGCGCTGACCACCCGACAATTCATGGGGATAACGATAACGCAGCTCTAGGTCCAGCCCCACTTCATCAAGGGCAGCCGCAATTAATTGTTGGCGTTCGGTGGCATCACGCCCGAGACGATGGACCGTGAGTCCCTCGCCGACGATATCCTCCACCGAAAGCCGTGGATTCAAGCTACCGAAGGGGTCTTGAAAGACAATCTGCATCTCTCGACGCACGGGTCGTAGCCGGCGTAGCGTCAAGGAATGAAGATCCTGTCCTAGAAAACGTATGGTTCCCTGGCTTCGTTCTAGGCGTAACAGTGCCAATCCAAGCGTCGTTTTGCCTGAACCGCTCTCGCCTACCACACCCACAGTGTGACCCTCACGGATCTCCAGGGAAATTCCGTCCACCGCGCGTACTTGATCAACGATACGGCGCAGCACGCCACGCCGGATGGGAAACCACACGCGCATATCGCACGCTTCCAGAACCACGGGCGCGTTAAGGGCCGCTGCTGGTGGTCGGCCTCCCGGCTCGGCAGCGAGCAAGTGTTGGGTATAGGGATGGCGGGGGTGATCGAGGACTTCCACTACGGTCCCGGACTCGACAATGCTTCCCGCGTTCATAACGCATACCCGATCTGCGACCTTGCGGACGATTCCCAGATCATGCGTGATGATGAGCAACGCCATCCCCAGGCGTTCACGTTCTGTCTTGAGCAATTGCAAAATTTGCGCCTGAAGGGTGACATCAAGCGCGGTGGTGGGTTCATCCGCGATCAGCAGATCAGGCTCGTTGGCCAAAGCCATGGCGATCATGACCCGCTGGCGCTGGCCACCGGAAAGTTGATGCGGAAAGGCATCAAGACGCCGTTCGGCCTCAGCCAAGCCAACTTCACGCAACAATTCCAAGGTGCGAATCCGGGCAGCGCGGCGATCAAGACCACGATGGACGATGAGGGTTTCGGCGACTTGCCGTTCCACCGTATGGAGTGGATTGAGCGAGGTCATCGGCTCCTGAAAGATCATGGCCACGCGGTCGCCACGCACCTCGCGGAGGTGCGCGGAACTTGCTCCAACCAATTCCCGACCCTGAAGACGGATGCTGCCCCGTGGATGAGAAGCCAGCGGATACGGCAGAAGTTGCAAAATCGATAACGCGGTGACGGATTTACCCGAGCCACTCTCGCCCACCAAGGCCAGGGTCTCACCCTTGCGGATAGTGAACGAAACCCCGTCCACCACGGTTTTTGACCCGAAAGCCACTGTTAAATCGTTAATTTCGAGCAAAGAAGAATTGTTTTCAATGCTGTTTGGTTTCCACAACTCATTATCTTTCATAAAATTAGGAGTTACGCAGTTGAAAAATATAGGCTCAACATTTTGAAGCGGTTCAGATGAACATTGAGTGATTTTTATAGCGGAATTAAACGGTTAAAGTTTAACAGCGTAACGCCTAAAATTTTCGAATGAAGATGAGATCCCGTACTCCGTATCCCAGACCCAGGCCCCGACTTTCAAACCGGGTGAGGAGTCGCTCCGGCGGACGCGGACTAAAAACACCGACCCCCGCCGGATTGATCCAACCAGGTGCCGCCGACAGTACGGTCATCATTTGCAGCGCGTAGTCTTCCCAATCCGTTGCTAGGTGAAATTGCCCACCGATGGCGCATTTATTCCCCAGGAGCGTCACGAAATCGGGTTGAAGCAGCCGACGTTTATGGTGTCGTTGTTTGGGCCAGGGATCGGGAAAAAGGAGATAAATCCGTTGCAGGATTCCATCTGCAATACAACAACACAATACTTCGACAGCATCAGCCGCGAATAATCGGACGTTATGAATCTCCGCTTCTTGTAAGCGCCCGAGTAGGCGGCCAATCCCCGGACGATGGACCTCAATCCCCAGAAAATTGACCTCAGGGTTAGCAGCCGCCAGGCTTACCAGGAACTCTCCGTTTCCAAAACCGATTTCTAGCCATATAGGTGCATCACGTCCAAATGCGGTGCTTAAATCCAGCATCCCAGTGTTTGCTTCCAGACCATAACAGCCCCAGAGAGTATCCAAATTTCGTTGTTGAGCATCGGTAATACGTCCCACGCGCCGCGTAAAACTGCGGACTGTGCGTGGGATCAAGGTGCGCGCCGTGTGCATGACCGTTCCTCAAAGTGGAAAATAGGGATAAATGTACGCAAGTGCCTGGGCATGCTTAAAAAAATTAAAATTTACTTAATTTAGAAGTTACGCAGTTGACAATTAAAAATTTCAGTCATTCTGCGCGCAGCGAAGCGGAGTCGCAGAATCCATCTATACTTATAGAGATTCTGCGATTACGGTCGCTAACGTGCCCTCCGCGCAGAATGACAGAAAAAACTCAATCTTGTATAGAGTTACAAATTCAACTGCGTAACTCCTTAAAGAATATGAATTGCTTCAGTAGTAATCATTGTTTACCATTGGCTAATTACACCTGGATTGATCAAAAAATGAAATTTTCCTTTCAAACAGTCGCGTTGATTGGCAAATACGCAACGCCGACCATCACCGTACCGCTGCTGCGCCTTGCGGATTTTTTATCCGAGCAGGGGATAAACGTGGTAATCGACTCTCTTGCAGCCGAACATATTAAACATAATCCTTATCATACCGTCGCGCTCGATAAAATGAATGGTGTGGTTGACCTTGCCATCGTTCTTGGTGGAGATGGCACCATGCTGAATATCGCAAGAACCTTGGCTCCATTTGAGATTCCATTGGTAGGCGTGAATCAGGGTCGGCTAGGATTTCTTACCGACATTTCACTTGACAATATGGAATCCACTATCGCCGATATCATAAAAGGTAAATTTGTCATTGAACAGCGCATGTTGCTGTTCACACGTATTCTGCGCGATGGCGTTGAAGTATTCAACGCACTCGCTTTTAATGATGTAGTGGTGCATCGCGGTAATATCAGTAACATGATTGAATTCGAAGTACGTATAAACGGCGAATATCTCTACAATCAACGTGCAGATGGGCTGATTGTGGCAACTCCAACCGGATCGACCGCTTACGCATTGGCTTCTGGTGGTCCTATTTTACATCCTGGTCTCAATTTGATTACATTAGTGCCCATATCTCCTCAGACCCTGAGCAATCGTCCTATCGTGTTAAAGAGCGAATCCGTATTAGAAATATTGATGCACCGCTCCTCCAATGTCCCAGTGCGTTTTGATAGCCACACGTATTTCGACCTGCGCCGTCATGACAAACTAGAAGTCATGCGTTACCCGTCTCCGATTTCCTTGCTCCATCCGCTGGGGCATAGTTATTATCATACCTTGCGCGAGAAACTGCACTGGAATAATGCCTGAATCAAATAATTCATTATGCGAATTCGGAAAACAAAGTAAATTACCTTATGGCTAAAGTCGTGAGTTTCACGGGGATACTGATGATTAAATCAAAAGAATTGTATGCTAGGGCGTGTTTGCTGATTCCGGGCGGAGTCAACTCTCCCGTGCGTGCCTTTCGTGGAGTGGGAGGTGAACCAATTTTTTTCCAGCGCGGCGAAGGGCCATTCATTTATGACGAGGATGGTCGGCGTTATATTGATTATGTAGCGTCGTGGGGTCCATTAATTGTAGGCCATGCCCATCCCGCTGTGATTCGAGCAGTTCAGGAGACTGCGACGCGAGGACTGGGTTTTGGCGCACCGACCATGTTGGAAATTACCATGGCCGAGCGCCTAACCAGCTTCATGCCATCGCTGGAGCGGATACGTATGGTCAACTCCGGGACAGAAGCAACCATGAGCGCCATCCGGCTCGCACGGGGGTATACCGGACGAGATAAAATCGTCAAATTCGAGGGCTGTTACCACGGCCATTCCGATGCGCTGCTAATTAAGGCGGGTTCAGGGGCGCTCACCCTAGGCGTGCCGAGTTCCGCAGGTGTTCCCGCAATCATCGCCGAGCACACCCTCACTTTGAACTACAACGATCTCGATCAGGTGCGCGAGGTTTTCGCACGGCTTGGCGACCAAATTGCCTGCCTGATTGTTGAGCCAGTCGCAGGCAATATGAATTGCGTGCCACCTCGTCCGGGATTCCTGGAAGGATTACGTGAAGAATGTGACCGCCATGGTGTCGTGCTGATTTTTGACGAGGTGATGACCGGCTTTCGGGTTGGACTCGGAGGCGCGCAAGGCCGTTACGGCATTACACCTGACCTCACGACCCTGGGTAAGGTAATTGGGGGCGGATTACCTGTGGGTGCTTTTGGCGGACGACGCGCAATCATGGAGTACCTTGCACCACTTGGTTCGGTTTATCAGGCGGGAACGCTTTCAGGAAATCCAGTGGCAATGGCGGCGGGCCTTGCCACCCTGGAATTGGTGAGTCATCCGGGATTCTACGCAGACCTTGAAAATAAAACGCATCGCCTTACCTCGGGCCTGACGGCTGTTGCTCGTGCGCGGGGAATCCCTTTTACCACACAACAAACAGGCGGGATGTTTGGTTTATTTTTTACCGGAGAGGAATCCATTCATAATTATACGCAAGTGATGAACTGCGATGTATCACGTTTTCGTATGTTCTTTCATGCGATGTTGCAACGCGGAATATATCTCGCGCCCTCT
The DNA here is from genome assembly GCA_963575715.1 of Gammaproteobacteria bacterium. Classification (NCBI taxonomy): domain Bacteria; kingdom Pseudomonadati; phylum Pseudomonadota; class Gammaproteobacteria; species Gammaproteobacteria bacterium. The sequence goes on from CAUYTW010000222.1 coordinate 40,598, forward strand.
GCTTTCGAGGCAGGTTTCGTTTCTAGTGCCCATACCGTAAATGAAATTGATGCCACCATCGCTGCGGCAGACGAGGTTTTTTTAGAATTTGCATAAAAACCAATAAATAAATTTTGACATTTCTAGATAGAGCTGCGTAGGATTTTTGATAACGCCACGAGAACCAGAATGTTGCGAGTGAATTTTCTCGGCTTTTGCTTCGATTGGCGGCATGATGCAACAAAGTATGTTGTATTCAAATTATGTAGGAGTTACGCAGTTGAAAAATACGAAGTCATTCTGCGCGAAGCGAAGCGGAGTCAAAGAATTCATTTACATAGATTCTGCGACTCCGGTCGCTAACGCGACCTCCGCGCAGAATGACAGAAAAAACTCAATCCTGTATAGAGTTATAAATTCAACTACGTAACTCCTATTATGTTGAATTCTTTCCGCCTGCCTTCTGATTTTTCTTCTGGCGCGTCGCAATTTCCTCCAGCAGTGGGAACTTTTTACACTGATTCCCAGGCTGGTTATTTTCGCCTCTGCATTGTTCCGGTCTTGTGCGACACTATGTGATTCACTGCTAACTATTTGAGGCAATTCATTCCATGGCTAAGGCCAGCAGCTCTCTTGCAATTTTTTGTCAAACCAGGATTGCGAAAATCACAGAAAAAAACGATCAAAAACTCTTTTTTCCATGCGACAGCGCATTGGGCCTCGCACGGAAAGCATTGACGCGAGGCGCTAAATGGAAGATGCAACCATCGTCATCTCCCAGGTCAAATTACGGCGTATAGAGGAACGCGCCCGCAAGTTAGCCCTGGAAAAATCCTTCCTCCAGTTGGCCATTCACATGATGAATCAGCTCAGTACCGCGCCCGGGCTGGAAAACACGCTGGGTACGGTACTCCACGTCGTCACTGAAAATATCGGTGGCCGGGCCGCGACGATTACCTATTGGATTGGATCGGAAATTCATGTGATGGATATATACGGCACTCATAGAAAAATTGAGTGCATTGACGACACCTTGGTACTTAACGTCATCGCAGCCCACCAGCCAATTGAAGAAGAGCAAGACTTTCGTGAAACCTTCATGACTTCGCCCGGCTTTAATAAGGCATGGAGTTGGGGCTACCCGTTGTTGGTTGGCACTGAATTAATCGGAGTGTTCAAGATCGACGGGCTTCATGTCTCGGCGCGTGATTTCAGCACTATCCTGCCAACTTTTTTTCACTATGCGGCGCTGATCGTCAAGAACGAAATTTCCGGTCAGAGTCGTCTCCAGCAAGCCTACGAACACCTTCGCAAAAGCAACGAGGCGCTGCTTCAGGAAATCACTGAACGTGAGCGCGCCGAGGCAGCGCTGCGGCTTTCCAACCAGCAGCTCGCCACTGCGCGCGATGCTGCCGATACCGCCAATCGTGCTAAAAGCGCGTTCCTTGCTAACATGAGCCACGAAATCCGCACACCGTTAAATGCTATCTTGGGTTTTGCCCAGGTCATGCAACGAAGTTTGGCGCTCGACACCAACGACCGCGAAAATCTTGCGATCATTCAGCGTAGTGGTCGCAGCCTTCTGGGTTTAATCAACAATGTCTTGGAGATGTCAAAAATTGAGGCCGGACGCCTCCAGATTAGCGTGCGATCCTTCGATCTTCACGCTTTGCTTGAGGATCTTCGTTTGATGTTTCGGTTACCCGCGACGAGCAAGGGCTTGCGGTTGGAAATTACCCTCGCCGACGGCTTGCCGCAGTACGTAATCGGCGACGATGGCAGGGTCCGCCAGATTTTGGTCAATCTCCTCGGTAACGCCATCAAATTCACCGACCGTGGAGTGGTGGCGCTGCGTGCCAGGGCATTGCCCGAAGTGAAGAATTGGCGTCTTGAAATCGAGGTCGAGGATACCGGCCCAGGTCTCGCGGCGAGTGAGATGGCCCGGCTTTTTCAATCCTTCGAGCAGACTGCGATTGGCATTGAAAAAGGTGGCACTGGACTCGGCCTCGTGATTAGTCGTCAGTATGCCCGAGCCATGGGCGGCGATATTGTGGTGTCAAGCCAGATCGGCACTGGCAGCGTGTTTCGACTCACGCTTCCAGCAGGGGTTGGCGATCCATCTGCCGTTGCCGTCGTTCCCCGGCGAGTGACCGGCCTACGAGCAGGGCAGGAAACCCGACGGATTTTGATAGTCGATGATCAGGCTGATAATCGCCTGTTCCTGCGTCGTCTACTTGAACCACTCGGCTTTGACATTCATGAAGCAGTAGATGGAGCCGCCGCGCTAACTGCTTGGACGGATTCGCGTCCGCATTTGATTTTGATGGATCTCCTCATGCCGGTCATGAATGGACATGAAGCGATTCGGCGCATTAGAGAACAACCCGATGGCCATAATTGTCGAATCGTCGTACTCAGCGCCACGGTTTTTGATGAGGACCATGATGCCATCTTAGCGAGCGGTGTTGATGGCTATCTGCGCAAGCCCATCACCGACGATGAGCTATTAGCGGTCATTGGACAGCAACTCGGCATGATTTATGAATACGCGACAGCAGAATCTACAGTGCCTCAATCGCTCGTGCCCTGTCTCCCCGACGAGGCGGCAGTAGCGCGAATTCCACCAGTGACGCAAGATGCGATGCGTCACGCCATCGCGCGCGTCAACGATCTCGAAATGCGTAATTTGATCGAACAACTACCCCCAGACCAGGCAATGACCGCTGAAGCACTACGTCATTTGCTCGATAGTTTCGATTGGGACACACTTGAGACTTTACTAAAACAGTTCAATGTTTGTTTCAATCCACATCCGACCTCATCTGCCGAATGACAAAGCCATCGACAGATTGAGGTCGAATGAAAGCTAAACCCGGATTATCGTGACCGAGATTGTTAAATTACGCAATTGCTCCAGAATTTTCCGTGGACGGGCGAAATTTGTTATTTACAACAAGCTTGAGACCTCCCCCACGATTCTCGTCCGGCCAAGTCTGTATATAGCGTTTCAAAAGTCGGTTCTCGAATTGATAGGCATTAATTGAGGCCCGCATTACGTCTCCCATGGATACTATCCCGCATAGCTTACCTTCCTCAATGACTAATAAATAACGAATTTGGTGACGATTCATCACATGCAGGGCGTGTTCAGTACTATCATCGGGGATGCAGGTAATTACATTATTCGACATTAGATCTATCACTTGATAATCAACGGTAACATTACCCTTTTGATTAAGTGAGGAAAGGATGTCACGCTTAGTCAGGATACCTTTTATTTGATTTTCTTCCATCACTACCACTGCACCCACATCGTGTTTGGCCATTATCATCACGGCATCACGTACTTGTTGTCGAGAGTCTACAGAGTGAACCTCATTTCCTTTTTCCATAAGTATGTCATTAATATACATAATATTTTCTCCACATTTACACATGAGTGAGCAAATCATGAATTTAGTTTTGTGTTAAACAGTATAGTAATTTAGTCAATTTTGCAGGAATATTTCATTGATGTCTACAATATTAATTTATAGGGTATGTTTTTTTATGGTATAAAAAATAGATGGAATAAAATCAGAGCTAAACTTTAGTATTATATAACCCTTGGGTGGCAGGACGAAACGATCTGTCATAAGATTCAAGATATTGAACCAAAACTGCGTTGCAACATGGGTGAAAAGAGCGAGAGCCGAAAGGTTCTCTGCCTGAACTTTAACCGTAATCGTTTTTTGCATCAGAAAGTTACTTAAGGGATTTTTTATAACCGATTGAAAAGGTTGAATCTATTTTTTACTGAGTAACTCCCTTTAAATTAGGAGTTACTCGGTTGAAAATTGAAATTTTAAGTCATTCTGCGCGCAGCGAAGCGGAGTCGCAGAATCCATCTCCTATAGAAATTCTGAGATTCTGAGTTCTGCGACTGCACGCAGAATGGCACGGGCGCTAACGTGCCCTCCGCGCAGAATGACAGAAAATAAAAAACTCAATCCTTTATAGAGTTACAAATTCAACTGCGTAACTCCTATCAAAATCAAAAACACAGGAGGACGGCGCTTCTGCACCATGGCTAACGCCAAGGGTTTCTGCGCCGAATTTGAATGAACAATTTACCGAACTTTTTTCAAAAAGAGATTAGCAAAACCATCGACGTTTTTATTACGCTTCGGGAAAACGTTGAACTCATCGAAAAAATTCGTGCCATCACGAAGCAGGTTTGCTCCGCGCTCCACAATGGGAACAAAATATTGCTGGCAGGTAATGGCGGCAGCGCAGCGGATGCCCAGCACATTGCGGGAGAATTGGTGAATCGTTTCAATTACGATCGGCCAGGTTTGCGTGCCTTCGCCTTAACTGTCGACACATCGGTGCTTACCGCGATTGGCAATGATTATGGATATGAAAAAATTTTTGTCAGACAACTTCGTGCGGTTGGTGTGAAAGGCGATATATTTTGGGCATACTCAACTTCTGGACGTTCCCCAAACATTCTCTTGGCAATGGAGGCGGCACGAGAGCTTGGGTTGTTCGTGATTGGCTTTACCGGATTACATGGATGGGAAAGGTCCGGGTTATGCGATATTTCAATTGAAATTCCTTCTACTGAAACGCCGAAGATCCAGGAAGGGCATTTGCTCCTGGGCCATATCATTTGCGGATTGGTTGAAGCCATGATGTTTCCTCGGACTTAAACATCCATCCAATTTGGCGAGTATCGGTTCATGAGAAGTCTCCGAACAATTTGGTTTCCCGTTCTGATCGGGATTGTCTTTCTAACTGAGGGCTGCGCTGCCACCATCGGGCAGGAAAATGGGCGTTTTTCGACTGAACATATCGAACAACTAGTTGCTCCCATCGCTCTTTATCCCGATGCATTGCTGGCTCAAGTATTGATAGCGGCAACCTATCCGCTTGAGGTTATTCAGGTAGCGCGCTGGGCACGACAGCACCCGGATTTGTCGGAAAAAAAACGGCAAGCTGCCTTAGCGGAAGAGCCGTGGGATCCCAGTGTAAAATCATTGACCGCTTTTCCAGGTGTACTTGAACGCATGGAAGCAGAATTAACCTGGATGGAAAATTTGGGCAATGCCTTTCTTGGTCAACAGGATGAAGTCATGGATGCTGTCCAGCGTCTACGAACCCGTGCGCAGGCCGCAGGTTACCTGGAAAATACTCCTCAGCAAAAAATCGTGACGAGAGATAGGGTGATTTTTATCGAGCCAGCCCAGCCAGAGGTGATTTACGTACCAACTTATAATCCTACTTTGGTTTTCGGTGATTGGCGTTACCAAACGATTTACTATCCCAATTTTCAAATTGCCGCCTATCCACAATCAAGAAATAATTCAAATGCCGGATTGATTACATTCGGGGTCGGGATGTTGGTTGGCGGTATTCTTTTTAGTCAGTTTGACTGGCATCATCGTTATGTTACGGTTAATCATCAACGGCATTATTTTGACCACCGGGATCAATACTATTTTCCACACAATGAAAGCAATGCTCCCATTCAATGGCAGCATGATCCCTTTCATCGGCACAATGTCCGTTATCATACTCCTATATTAGAGCGTTATTATTCCCAAGAGCATAATCAGCCTGATTTTTCTTCCGCAGGGTTCAAGGAAAGATACACCCGCCGCCATCCTGCGGTTCCCAATCTAAACCGAGAAGAAAGAAATAATCATGGACGGCGCTCGTTGTTGCAGCACTTTGATCACCCTGCAACGGAAAATTCATCATCGATCACGACTGTAGATATAAAGCCAGATCGTGATGGAAGGAGCATTTTCCGGCGCAAGATTTCTCGCCCCGTGAGGGATTCAGGTTCAATTCAAGAAAATAATGCAATCTTGCCCGAGCGTCTCGAATCAAGGCGTTTTGGACGCCCGATGATAGGGAATTCATCAAATCCGGGTCGTAATAATGAAAATTTCTTGCGTTATCAACCAGCGACCTCTGGTTTTAACATACCCGAATCACGTCATTCTACAACTGAAAAAGTGAAACCACGGCCTTCCCTCGAATCATCACGATCCTTTTCTCGTTCGCGCTTCGGGAGAAAAAATCATGATGCAGGTAATTTTTCGATTGGTGAATGACGGCTCAATATGCCGAGTTTATAAAGGAAAATAAAAACGAATGGCACTTAACTTTTTCAAAAAGGGCACGCCCGAGCGTAATGAAGTCACACCACGTACTACCATCAGTTCTTCAGTACAATTAAACGATCTCTACGACCCGGACGTCATAAAAAAGCGGTTTCTTCGTATCAATCAGGAACGCTTGAATCGTACTCAAGATTCATTACGCTTACGGCAAAAGGATTTTATCGATCTTTTGCCGCTACTATTTCATATCAATCATCCGCTCCTGCCAGGTTATCTGTCAAAGGCAACTCCTTGCGGTATATCAGATTATCAACCTAGCCAAAATAGCCTCAAGGCCGTACGACAATTTTTGAAAGTCTCGGTGTTTAATTCGCAACTTCTATCCAATATCGCTATTTATTCCATTTTTATCATGGGGAGTGTTGGCACAGTAGCTTATTCAGAAAAAAGCGATCTGGATATTTGGTTATGCTATAACCCCATATTAAGTAATCCGGAAATTTTTGAACTCGCTAAAAAAGCAAAGGCTATCGAAGAATGGGCCAGGACCATTGAATTGAAAATTCATTTCTTTTTAATGGATGCCCCTAAATTCAAAATTGGTGAGTCTGGCGTTCTTTCTGGTGAAAGTAGTGGTACCGCCCAGCATCATTTACTTTTAGAAGAGTTTTATCGCACTGGTCTGTTCGTAGCAGGACGTTACCCGGCATGGTGGATGATTCCTCCTGAGCTGGAAAAAGATTATGACAAATGCCTCCAGCTACTTACGGAAAAACGTTTCATCTCAGCAGATGATATTATCGATTTCGGAGGTTTAATCCAGGTTCCCGCCGAAGAATTTGTTGGTGCCGGTCTTTGGCAAATTTACAAGGGAATTGATTCTCCTTACAAATCAATTCTCAAGATTATGCTAATGGAAAATTATGCTGATGAATATCCAAACATCGATCTTCTCTGCTTGCGCTACAAAAAAGCGGTCTACGCTGGAACCATTAACCTCGATCAGCTTGATCCTTATATAATGCTGATTAATAAACTTGAAGAATATTTGAATGCACGTAATGAACCATTGCGTCTCGATTTAGTTCGGCGATGTTTTTATATAAAAATTAATGTTGCCTTGAGCTTCGAGGGAGCGACTCGCGTGGTTGGCTGGCGACGAGACTTGATGAAATCATTAGTTGATGGTTGGGGGTGGGATAAAAATCAGATTAAAGCGATTGATTCGCGTGAAACATGGAGAATTAATTATATATTAAAGGAAAGAAGTAATTTACATGAAGAATTAAAAAAAAGTTATCGATTTCTTTCAAATTTTGGTCGTGAACACACACAATTGTCAAGCATTAGTGACGGTGATCGTCATATTCTTGGAAGAAAGTTATTTGTAGCCTTTGAATCTAAAATTGAAAAAATTGATATCGTTTATCACGGTATAGCGAATGAAAACAATTTACTGGAAACACACCTTACTATTCAACAATCTTCCGATCAAGAATGTTGGTTATTATTCAATAGCGAACCAAATACTCAAAAGAAAGAATTAATCAAGCAGGCTCCTAGCGTAATCACTTTACTTGCTTGGGGGCACTTCAATAAAATTATTTGTCAGCGCACCATGATTGCGCTACAAACTCGTTCTAGCATTTTGGATACCAAGGAATTAAACGCCATTCTCAGATGTCTGAAGGAATTTGCTCCTGAAGGAAAATTACCGCTACTGGAAACCGATAATTTTAAAAAATCATCGAAAATGGTTAGTGCGATATTGTTTATTAATATTGGTATTGATCCCATGGCACGCTATAATCGTGCGGGAGCTGATCTTATCAGTAACCGTGGTGACATTCTCAATTACGGTAATTCGTCGTTTAATTTGGCAGTTACTTGCGATTTATTAATGATGACCAATTGTCAGGAGGTGTTGAATTTTTCATATAAAGAAACTCACGCGCTGATTGATGGTTTATGTAAATATTTATCCTGGTTCAAGTCGCGTGAGGATAAATCAAATTTTCCTCCACCAAAAATATATAGTTTTTCTTCAAGTTATGCTATTTCCCTGACACGACGCATCGAAGATTTATTCCGAGAAGCGCAAGATTTTTTTCTTGAAGAGCGTATTACGCAAATCATGCGTTATCTTTTGAAATGTGGAAATTTATATTATCTATTGTACATTGAAAATGATGAATTTCATTATTTGTATAAAAATACGCTGGCCGAATTGCAACGAATGCTAAATGAGCCAAATCAGCATTTTATGTGTCTTCATATTGATCAATATACCTTAATTGATACTCCATTACCAATAATTTATCATGCTAATCAACCGGATATTATACAATTATTTTATCAAGTGATCGGAAAAAATGCGAATATTTATGTGCTGGATGAGCGTGGTTCACTATTTTGTCAACGCGCTTCCTTTTATAATGAAGAAACATTAATTGATCATTTTGATAGATTTTTTTCATCTGTTCTTGAACAGTGGAATAAGCATGTAAAAACAGCATCCGTTAATTCACGACAAATTGAAGTAATGTTTTATCAAATAAACAATGAGAATGGCAGCTTCACTCTTTCAAGTCGAGTATTCATACGCTCGACCAGGCAAAAACGTTATTTTAGTGTTCATGTAACCAGTAACGTTGAAAGCGGTAATACTTATTTTACATTTTATTGTGAGGGCCGTGAGTTTTCTTCACGTCAATATGGCAATACTCTTTTTCAAGAGGTTGCTAATTATATCCTGGAGCAGCGACGTAATGGTTTAAGTTATCAAGCTTATATCACCAGTATTGATCCGCAATCAACTTTGCTGGGCACTCGATCTTTTGCAGAAATGCAAATGGTTGATTATCTTAATTACAAAAAACGTATTGAAGATAAACTTAACGAAAAACTTAGTTTAGATTCAGAATAAGCATGGGAGTAATAATGTGACACGTATTGCTATTCATGGAGTTGCTGGCCGCATGGGGCGAGTCCTCATCGAGGCGAGTAAAAAAAACCCCGAAATTGTCCTGACTGTAGCCCTAGAATATCCAAAGCATGAAATTATTGGCAAGGATGTGGGTAGTCTTGCGGGTGGGGATTCGGTAGGCGTACTGGTAACGGATAATCCTGCGGTGGCTATTCCGCATTTTGATGTCCTTATCGACTTCACTAATCCGCAATCAAGCCTTGCGGCGTTGGCTGCCTGCTGCGCTGCTGGCCGCGCGATGGTTATCGGCACCACTGGCTTTGATGCGGCCCAAAAAGCGCTCATTGCCGAAGCTACGCGCAAGATTCCCGTGGTTATGTCGCCAAATATGAGTATCGGCGTGAATCTCTGCTTCAAACTTCTGGATTTAGCAGCTCGCGTTCTCGGAGATGAAGTGGATGTGGAGATTATCGAGGCTCACCATCATCTTAAAGTGGATGCTCCATCAGGCACCGCGCTACGCATGGGAGAAGTCGTAGCCGCTGCGCTAGGAAGAAATTTGCAGCAGTGCGCCGTCCATGGCCGCGAGGGCAATACAGGAATACGCAGGCGCTCTACCATAGGCTTTTCTTCTATTCGCGCTGGCGATATCGTGGGTGATCATACTGTGTTGTTCGCCGGCACTGGAGAACGTATCGAGATTACCCATCGCGCATCAAGCCGACTAACCTTTGCCGCTGGTGCCATGCGCGCTGCGGTCTGGGTGATGGGGCAGCCACCAGGACTTTACGATATGCGGGATGTATTGGAACCGCAATAAATGATTAATGCAAATGTCAGAGGCAATTTATGTCAACCGAACGATTCATCGCGCGTAATGTAAAATGCAATGGTTGTGTCACCACGATCCAAAAAAATTTACTTGCTCTACAAGGTGTGGAATCCGTGGAAGTAACACTGCCAAAAAAAGAATCAGGTGGCGGAAATAGTACCATTGAGGTAAATGGTACCGAATTATCGCGGAAAATAATTAGCGCCCGCCTAGCGGAACTTAACTATCCGGTGGTTGAATAAATTATTGTGGATAATCGCGACAAATTTTTTTCAGAAAAGCCAGTGTATCATGATAAAGGAAACGACGAGGCAGAAAGACTACGTCGATTGGGACTTGCCGTAATTGAAACCGAAGCAAACGCGGTAGCACGCCTAGCGCGACGCATTGATGATTCCTTTGTGGCGGCCTGTCATTATTTACTTGCCTGTAAGGGGCGAATAGTTGTTATCGGTATTGGTAAATCGGGTCATATTGGCGGAAAAATCGCTTCCACTTTAGCGAGTACCGGTAGTCCCGCTTTTTTTGTCCATCCGGGAGAAGCCAGCCATGGCGATTTGGGCATGATTACCGTTCACGACGTGGTTCTTGCATTGTCTAATTCAGGAAACACCGAGGAAATTCTCACCATTCTGCCCCTGATTAAACGCCTTGGGGTACCCATGATCACCCTTACTGGTAATCCAGATTCCCTGCTGGCTCGTAACGCTACCGTAAATATTGATGTTGGTGTAGAACAGGAAGCCTGTCCCCTGGGCCTTGTTCCCACAGCGAGTACCACCGCAGCGTTGGCGATGGGGGACGCGTTAGCTATCTCCTTACTTGAGGTTCGTGGTTTTACTGCCGAGGACTTCGCGCGCTCTCATCCTGGCGGTAGCTTGGGACGGCGCTTGTTATTGCGGATCGATGATTTAATGCATTCTGGAGAAGGGATTCCCCGCGTTCGGCAAGAAGTACGAATTAGCCAGGCATTGGTGGAAATGACCCGCAAGGGTTTGGGCATGACGGCTGTAGTTGATGCGGCGGGAAAAGTGGTAGGCATCTTTACCGATGGAGATCTGCGTCGCACCTTGGACCATGAGCTGGATGTTCACACTGTTGGGATCGCCGAGGTTATGACACGCGGTTTTCGACATGTCCCTCCTGGCTTCCTTGCTGCTGAGGCATTACAGTTGATGGAAACACATAAAATCAATTCATTATTAATTATTAACCAGGAAGGCTTACTGATTGGCGCAATCAACATGCACGACTTGTTGCGAGCGCGGGTAATCTAAAATTTTTCTCCATTGTGATTGCAAGCAGAAAATTATTAAGCGGTTGGGTACTAAAGTTATGATTAGTAATGCCGATAAAGATTAAAATAGGCTATTTATATCCCATTTAGTGGTAATGGAATATTTATAATCATACGAATCAATTTTGTTTGATTCCTTGATGACGCCACGAGCACCAGAATGCCGGGAGTGAAACTCCCCAATTTTATCAAAAAAGGTACACCCGGCTTAAAGTACCATATCAAGCAACCTGGTATCGGTGACTCCACTATGGCCATGGCGTGTCTGCCGACGTGCTGTACACCGGACCTTGAAGTCAGGGCAACCATGGTTTTTTTAGTACACGCAAGCGTTTACACCCGGGACTTCCCTCGGGCAACCGCATACTTTGACTGGTTAAAGTAGTATCCAAAATTTAACTTCAAGGTAGTGCGTGATTGAAAATCAAACAACGATTTATACGCGATTTATTTCACGGTTAACACAGCAGATTTTCTCGCTAATTTTTATAAAACCAACAGCATTCAATTTAAAATTTTAGAATGCGGAGACATACCATGGCCATCACGACTGATTTGCTTGTTGATTATAATACACTTCAAATTCAAGCTCTTGACACCGCTACAATCGCCGCGATATCGACAATCGATGCCGCTACGCTTAATACCAGTCAGCTACAGGCATTACGAACGCAACAGATACCTTACCTCACAACGGCGGCAATTGCGGCCATAACGACGACAGGCGTGCAGGCTCTAACCACGGCACAAGTGGTAGCGTTGACTTCAGCTCAAATTGGGGCGTTCAAAACTACGCAGATTGCGGCCTTGACCACGTCGGCGGTAGCTGCAATCGAAACTGCCGATCTCCGTGCTTTGAGCACCGTGGCAATCTCGGTTTTGACCACAGGCGGCATAAAGGCATTGACCACAAGCCAGATATCGGCGTTGAGTTCCGCGCAAATCGGGGCATTCAATACTGACCAGGTGGTGGTATTAAGTACAAAACAAGTGGTGGCATTGAATTCAGTGCAAATCGGGGCGTTCAAGACCGCGCAGGTCGCAGCTTTGACTACCTCGGCGGTGGCGGCCATTGAGACCGTTGACATTCCAGGACTGAACACCGCAGCGATTGCAACGCTGAATACGGCTGACATCCAGGCATTGACTACAAACCAGGTGTCGGCGTTGGGTTCATCTCAAATCGGGGCGCTCAGAACCGATCAGGTGGTCGTTCTAAGCACAAAACAGGTAGTGGCGTTCAATTCGACGCAAATCGGCGCGCTCAGGACTGGGCAAGTTGCAGCCCTAACCACGTCAGCGGTGGCGGCGATTGAAACCGCCGATATCCCAGGGTTGAATACCGCAGCGATTATGGCGTTGACCACGGACGGCGTAAAGGCGTTAACCACAAGTCAGGCGTTAGCGTTGAGTTCGACTCAATTCATCGCGTTCACGACCAACCAGATAGGCGCGTTGACCACGACGGTAGTAGGGTCGCTTAAAACCAGCTTGGTAGTAGCACTGACCACGAAGCAGGTCATTGCGCTGGGTTCGGCACAAATTGGCGCGCTAAAAACCGGACAGGCTGCGGTACTGACGACCTTAGCGGTTGCAGCTATCGAGACCGCTGACATCTCCTCTTTGACCACCGCCGCGCTTGCAACATTGAGCACGTCTGGCATACAGGCATTGACCACCAGTCAGGTACAGGCGTTGATTTCAGCTCAAATCACGGCGCTCAAGACCGACCAGGTAGTGGCCCTAACCACGAAACAGATAGTGGCGTTACTCTCGTCGCAAATCGGCGTGCTCAAGACCACACAGATCGCGGCATTGACTACGGCAGCGGTTATGGCCATCGAAACTGCCGACATTCCAGCGTTGAACACCGCCGCGATTGCAGCGTTTACCACGACAGGTATACGGGCATTGACCACCAACCAATTGTCAGCATTGGAATCAATTCAATTCAGAGCATTAACGACCAGTCAGGTGGCGGCGTTGACCACGGTGGCGGTGGCGGCGATTAAGACCGACTTAATGGCGGTGATGACCACAAGTCAGGTGGTGGCGTTAAGCTCAATTCAAATTGGAGCGCTCAAGACTGGGCAGGTAGCCGCGTTGACCACCTCAGCGGTGGCGGCCATTGAGACCACCGACATCCCGGCGTTGAGCAGTGCCGCGATTGCAACATTGAACACGGCAGATATTCAGGCATTGACCACGAAACAAGTGGTGGCGTTGATTTCAACGCAAATCGGCGCGCTCAAGACCACGCAGGTAGCCGCGCTGACTACCTCAGCGGTGGCTGCCATTGAGACCATCGATATCCCAGCGTTGAATACCGCAGCAATCTCAAACTTGACTACGGATGGCGTACGTGCATTGACCACCAATCAAGTATCCGTGTTGGGTTCGGTACAAATCGCCGCGTTCAAGACCGACCAGATAGTAGCGTTGACCACCAAACAGATAGTGGCGTTGAGTTCAAATCAAATCAAAGCATTCACGACCAATCAGGTAGCGGCGTTGACCACGGCGGCAGTGGCGGCGATTGAGACCGTGGATATCCCGGGCTTGACCACGGCGTCGATGTCTAATCTGACTACCGCTAGCATCCGCGCGTTGACCACGAGCCAAGTGCTGGCATTAAATTCAGTTCAAGTCAGGGCACTCAAGACGGACCAGATTGCAGCGTTGACCACGACCGAGATCGCGGCGCTCAAGACTGATTTAGTGATTGTTCTGAGTACTAGTCAAATAGTAGCGTTGAGTTCGGCGCAAATCGGAGCGTTTAAGACTGTCCAGATCGCGGCGTTGACCACGGCGGCGGTAGCGGCAATCGAAACCGTGGATATACCAGGTTTGACCACTGCGTCAATAGCTAATCTGGCCACGGCTGGCGTACAAGCATTGACTACGAGCCAGGTGTTGGTACTGAGTTCAATTCAAATCGGCGCTTTCAGGACCGATCAAATCAGGGTACTGACCACCCGGCAAATGGTGGCGTTCGATTCAGCACAAATTGGAGCGTTCAAAACCATCCAGATCGCAGCGTTAACCACAGCAGCGGTGGCGGCAATCGAAACCACCGATATCCCGGGCTTGACTACGGCGTTGATGTCCAACTTGACCACGGCAGGTATTCAGGCGTTGACTACAAACCAGGTCTTGACCTTGAGTTCGCTGCAAGTCGGGTCACTCAAGACCGATCAAATAGTGGCGTTAAGGACAACGGCAATCGTGGCTTTGACCACCATTGGTATACAAGCGCTGAACACGAATCAGGTGTCGGCAATGAGTTCGGTCCAAATTGGAGCATTCAAGACCGCGCAGATTGCGGCATTGACTACGTCAGCGGTGGCGGCGATCAAGACCGCTAATATTCCAGCACTGAACACCGCAGCTATCGCGGCATTGACCACGGCCGATATTAAGGTATTGACCACGAACCAGATAGTGGCGTTGAGTTCGGCTCAAATCGGAGCACTCAAGACTGACCAGGTGGCGGCGTTAACTACGTCAGCGGTGGCAGCAATCGAAACCACCGATATTCCGGGATTGACGACAATGGCGATCTCAACCTTGACCACGATGGCGATAAAGGTTTTGACTACTGGCCAGATAGTAGCGTTGACTTCAAGTCAAATCAGGGCATTCATGACCGATCAGGTGGTAGCGTTGACCACGGCTGCGATAGCGGCTATCGAAACCAGGGACATTTCAGCGCTGACCACTTCGGCAGTGGTGGTGTTGAAGACTGATCAAGTTAGGGCGCTAACAACCGCGCAACTCATAGCCATGACTACCGTGCAATCATGCGTCCTAACGAGTACGCAAATTGGTGCCATGACGACCGCTCAAACTAATGTGATAGCGACTCGCACGCCGCTTGTTCTTGATTTGAACGGCGATGGAATCGTGCATACTGTGGGATTGGATGCTGGGGTCAAGTTCGATCTTGCTGGGACAGGGAAAGCGCGACCCGTGGGTTGGGTTGCCGCAGAAGATGGACTCCTGGTTGCCGATATCAATAAAGATGGGAAGATTAACGATGGTAGCGAATTGTTCGGTAGTGCCACGATATTGCCGAATGGAAACATGGCTAATAACGGCTTTGAGGCACTCAAAGCGCAGGATACCAACCAGGATGGCGTGGTAAACGCCCAGGATTCAGGATGGAATGACCTGATGGTTTGGCAGGACGCTAATCAGAATGGCAAGAGTGAGCAGGGAGAGTTGCTTTCTCTGAATAAACTCGGCATTACCAAGCTTAACCTGACATTGGATAATACGGCGACTCCTGAGTGGCAAGGTGGAAATTGGGTAGGCTTGATTTCATCTTATGAAACCACGAATGGAACACAGCGCGAATTAGCGGATGTATGGCTCCAGTATGATGATCCGCAATCGAAAGTCTCGGGAATGGCTTCCGCTATCGCGTCCTTCGCGGAACAATCAAGTAACGATGTTGAACAGGCAGGAAGCGATTCGCCAGTCAGGAATTTAGCAGAGGGCAATAGTATTGATTACGGGTCGCTGGGAGTTGTACCACAAATGCTTCACAAGCTGCGTCTTTTCGATGCAAACGGTAATCCGATCAAGCCACTTACCATGACATCCATCAGTCAGGATAGCGGCACCCGGCCGGATGATAAGCAAGCCAAGAATGACATTTTGAACACGGGTTCCCTCGTATCGAGAAAACCATAGTCTAAAACGTTGTTTTTATTCAAGCAGCCGATTCGTTGATCCAGCGAATCGGCTGTTTTTTTATTTTTGCAGCATCATAATGTTCTGTTTCAATCCGCATCCGACCTCATCTGCTGAATAACAAAGCCATCGACAGATTGAGGTCGGTGGATTGCCTCCCCGTAAACGAGGAGGTTACCAATAAAGGATAACGATGCTTGCGCATCGTTATCTAATTTAACTAATCCCCTGAAGGGGGAGGTCTCAAACCAGCAAGGAAATTTGATGACCGGTACTAAAACAACCGACCACCTCACCACGGCGGTCCAATGCCTTGCAGCGGTTGCCCAGCATCACGGGATCACACTGTCGCCCGAAAAGCTCACCCATGATTATGCTCTTGAACGTAAAGAACCAAATATCGAACATCTGGTACGAATGGCGGAAGATCATGGTCTGAAGGCGCGCCATAAATCTATCAACTGGGAGAAACTCTTATCACTCAAGGGAATTTTTCCCGTACTCGCCAAACTTGATAATGGCAATTGGATCATTATTGTGGGAGTACGTCGGGAAAAAGATATTGTCCGTGTTGCTATTGTGGATCCACTTGAGGAGAAAACCAATTTATTGTTTCTGGAATCCAGTCAGTTTTGTACCCGGTGGAAGGGCGACACCATTTTTATAAAAAAAAATTTTTCGCTACTGGATGAAAATCAACCATTTGGATTTCGTTGGTTTTTACCTGAAATCTTTCGGCAACGTGCAGCATTTCGAGATATTGCGATTACTGCAATCATATTAACATTGCTTGCTTTAGCTTCACCGATTTTTTTTCAGTTAGTTGTTGATAAAGTTCTGGTACACGAAAGCTATACAACCTTATATGTACTTACCGTAGGAATGCTGATTACTGTTTTTTTTGAGGCGGTATTTAATTTTATACGTCAATATTTGATATTAGGAGCGACTAACAAAATCGATATGCGGTTAACGCGACGGAGTTTCGCGCATCTTTTATCATTACCGATTGATTTTTTTGAGTCATCCTCAGCAGGAGTCATCATCCGACACATGCAGCAAGTAGAGCAGATTCGACAATTCTTGACAGGAAGTTTATTTATGACATTATTGGAGTTGTTAGGATTTATTATTTTTTGTCCACTGCTATTTTTTTATAGTGTACGTTTATCAATAATCGTTTTTATTTTTGCAGGACTCATGGCGTTAGTAGTTGCGATTCTAATTAAGCCTTTTCGTATACGCCTAGAAGCATTATATACAGCGGAAGCCAAGCGACAGGGATTGCTGGTCGAGGCAATTCATGGTATGCGAACCGTCAAAGCCCTGGCGCTGGAACCGGTACAACGGCGTGAATGGGATAATAAAAGTGCAAATTCAATTATCAATTATTTCAAGGTTGGTCAGATATCAAATATAGCTGTGACATTGACTCACAGTTTAGAAAGGTTGATGAGTATTACGATATTGGCAGTAGGAGCCAGGGAAGTTTTTGCGCATGATCTGTCACTAGGATCGCTGATTGCCTTTCAAATGATATCTGGTCGCGTATCTGGTCCACTCGTTCAAATTGTTGGTTTAGCTAATGAATATCAAAAAATTGCAGTTTCAGTGCGGATGCTAGGCGAAGTAATGAATCGTCCCGAAGAAGGACGAAGTCGGGGGATTGGTTTGCGACCACATTTATTAGGTGGCATCACCTTCGAGCAAGTTAGTTTTCGTTATCCTAGTTCAGCGAGTAATTGTCTTGATGATATTTCTTTGGATCTAAAACCAGGAATGATCGCGGGGGTCGTTGGACGGAGCGGTTCCGGGAAAACAACATTGACGCGACTGATCCAGGGTATGTATTCAGTAACTCAGGGTGTCATTCGCATGGATGGCCTGGATATCCGCGAAATTGATCTTTCCCATCTGCGCGGTAGCATTGGTGTCGTGCTTCAGGATAATTTTATCTTTCGGGGTACTGTGCGTGACAATATTATCGTGGCAAAGCCAAATTCCACCTTGAATGAAATTATCAAAGCGGCTCAAGCCGCCGGTGCTGATGAATTTATTGAACGGTTACCGCAAGGATATGATACTTTCCTTGAGGAAAATGGTTCCAACCTTTCTGGTGGACAAAAACAACGAATTTCAATTGCGCGGGCTATCTTGCCAGCGCCACGGATTTTAATTTTGGATGAAGCCGCGAGTGCGCTGGATCCAGATAGCGAAGCCATCTTCATTCGGAACCTTGCGCGGATTGCCGTTGGCAAGACAGTTATCATGGTCTCTCATCGTTTAGCTACGTTAATAAAAGCTGATGTTATTATCGTGTTTGAACGTGGGCGTATTGTCAATATCGGGACGCATTTTGAATTACTGTCTCGTTGCGAAATATATCGCCATTTGTGGTACCAACAAACCGGGATGCCCAATTTCCGTGATGAATAAGTTTTTTTTGACTCGTACTAGATCAACCGATATTGATTTTCTTCCAGACGCAGATGCCATTGAGCAACGCCCGCTGGGCGGGGTAACACGTTGGACTTTATATTCCTTAGCCTGGCTGATTGTTGCGCTTATTACCTGGGCGAGTATTGCTGAAGTTGATGAAATCGTGGTTGGCTATGGAAAATTGGCAACCACGCAACCGAATATAACAGTTCAACCTCTTGAAACTGCGATTATTCAATCCATTAATGTGCGTGTTGGGCAATTAGTTAAAAAAAATCAAAAACTTGCATCACTTGATCCAACATTTGTAATTGCCGATGAATCACAATTGCGCGGCAGGCTTGCGAGCCTGGACGCAAGAGTCAAACGCCTAGAGTCGGAACTAACCCGGCATGATGGAAAGTTCAACAAAAATCGCACCGAAGATGAACAACTTCAGGATCAGATTCGTGCAGCACGACAAGCAAGTTATCATTCACGCCTTACTCAATTCAACGAAACCCTGGAAAAATTGAAAGCATCCCTTTTAACGAATCAACGTGATCAACAGCTACTAATGGCCCGAGTTAAATTGCTCAAAGAAATGGAAGTAATGCAGGAACGTTTAGTGGCAAAAAATATTAGCGCCCGGCAATACTACCTTGAGGCCCAGGAAAAACGTCTTGAAATTGATCGTGACTTGGGCGTGGCTCAATACCGTGAAGCGGAAATTCGCAGGGAAATTTCCGCCGAGCAGGCTGGGCGCGAGGCTTTTATTAAAGAATGGGATCAAAAAACTATGGAAGAATTAGCGCAAATACGCGATGATCGTGACAGTATTTCTGAACAATTGCAAAAAGCTCAAAAACGTCACACCCTGGTAACTTTGGAAACTCCAGCAGACGCGATTGTGTTGGATATTGCCAAGCGTTCCATTGGTTCTGTGATTCGGGAGGCTGAATCATTAATTACCTTAGTACCTCTTGATGTACCACTTGAAGCCGAAGTACAGATTAACGCAGCCGACATCGGTTTTGTAAAAAAAGGCGATATTGTACGAATTAAATTAAATGCTTTTCCTTTCCAAAAGCACGGCACTTTGTCAGGTTCGGTAGAAGTTGTTAGCGAGGATGCTTTTTCACGAGATTTGTCACAAAACATAGCTGGACAATCCGATGTTTACTATCTTGTTCGCGTTGCCTTGGGATCAATACATCTTGAAAATGTAGGGCGAGATTTTAGATTAATTCCTGGATTGACTTTGTCAGCCGAAATTAAAATAAGAAAGCGATCAGTAATTTCATTTTTCCTTTATCCGCTCATCCGTGCTTTAGATGAAGGACTTCGTGAACGATAGATCGGTAAAAATATAACCATCCATCAAACCGCGCAGTCAATCATCCGGCCCTAAAGGGCGAGGCTTGTGAAAACAAGTCCGAGATTGACCAGCCTTATTTCGAAAAATCGAACTACGTTGCAACGAAGTAAAAGCTTGTCCTGCGTGCAGTCCAAGTTTGCAACATCGCGTCGATACAACGACGGCTTGGGTTAATCGTTTACAACAACTGGCACCAATTAGCGCCATTCTAACTCGACAAAAACGGATTAAAGGTTTTCAAACCGGCGATATGGTTAAAGCAATTGTCGAGAAATGGAAGAAAGTCGGTATTTATATTGGCCGTGTGGCGGTACGTGCAATGGATAATTTTAACATTCAGACCGCTAATGAAGTAATACAAGGTATTGGTTATCAGTATTGTAAATTTATTCAAAAAAGTGATGGTTATGGCTACGAAAACCGTCTCATTTCCTCCTCGCCCTAAAGGGCGAGGTTTTTCGGAGACACTGATGAACCAAAATATCTTTCACTAGGAAAGGTCCGTCCTCAGCCATTTAACTAAATAATAGAGCCGCACGCCTTCCGATGAACGCGCTGGACCGATGACAACGGCAGGATGCAAATTTTTTTCTGGATTGGCATGCTGCAATGCTTCTGTTTCATTAGCCATGGCAATGACTACGCCTTCCGGGTAACGTTTACGATTGATGTTTGGACTGTTAATCAGTGCCGCAATTTCTGTAACCTGATTGGGATCGAAATGAAAGTTCATCAGTATCTCCAAAAAACACAACCTTTATAGGGCAGGAAGAAAAAGACGGTTTTGGCAAGCACTACTTATTAAATTTGTCTAGTAATTAAAGTAGGTATTCATTTTTAGTATTTATTAGAAAACTCAAGTTGCTACCTATTTGCCTTTCTCCCCTCTCCCTTTGGGAGAGGGGCTATTTAGTTATCCATCATAATAGGTAGCAACTTGGGTTAGAAAATACTCGCTTTATTTATGCATAGATTACTATAATTTCGAGGATTTAATATATGAAAAAATATTTATTAGCTTTAATTATCTTAGGAAGTACCATGAATACCGCATTTGGCAATGAAAAAGTTGGAGACATTAACTATCCAGAATTAGCTTCTGAGCAGCCTTTTTTTAATGCGAACAAGGCGGCGTTTATCACTACTACATCTTTTGCATTTTTAACCATCGCATCTGCCATGGGTGCAGCGACCGCTGCGAGAGTATCGAATACCTTTGGCATTTTTTCCTATTCAGCCTTGGCGATCGGTGGAGCTGCTGCGTCTATTGCTGCGATTACTGCCTGGATGAACCTTGGTGATAACACAGAGGCTAGTACTTATTTTCAAAAAGTTGGAGAGCATGCCGGAATTGCTGTGGCAGGTGTCTTTCAATTTACTGCGCAAGTATTAGTTATGTCGATTGTTCAAGGATTGGCGCAAGGAACATCAAGGGCTATTTCTCGTTCGATTGGTGGCGAAGATCAAACCATTCGCATTACTCGATAGTTAATTTATCTGCGGAGGGTATGGCGTGGTACCACGCTAATCACCAATTCTATGACTCGTTCTTCTTTTAGCCATCCGCACGCGCGGGCCATTCTCAAGCCTGGCCGTGAGCGTTCTCTATTGAATCGGCATCCCTGGGTTTTTTCAGGAGCGATAAACCAAATTGAGGGAGATCCGCAACCCGGAGATATCGTAGCTATTCATGACGCTACTGGTCAAATGCTGGGAAGTGGTTTTTACAATCCCCACTCTCAAATTCGACTACGGCTGCTCACCTTTAGCACCGAGGCAATAACCGAAATTTTTTTTACTGATCGGTTAAAAACAGCGGCTGAATTACGTGCTCGATTTTTGAGTTCCAAGGTCACGGCCGCGCGCTTGGTGCATGGCGAAGGAGATGGCCTGCCTGGTTTGATCATTGATCGCTACGGCTCGGTACTAGTGGCGCAATTTCATACCTTGGGAATGACTAACTTACGTTCACGCATCGTCGATTTGTTACGACGTATTTTTACCCCCATAGCCATCGTGGAGCGTTCCCCAGCACTCAAGGAAGAAGGTGTCACTGCTTCTTCCGGTATTCTGTGGGGAAAAATTCCGCATTCTTCTTGGGCTGACTCAAGCGGCAACCCTGGATGGTTGGAGGTCGTCGAGCACGGAGTGCGTAGTTGGGTAGATGTGCTAGGGGGACAAAAAACTGGCATGTTTTTAGATCAGCGCGATAATCGTCGGCGAGTCGCAAAACTAGCGGCGGCCACCAATGACATGCGACTACTCAACTGTTTTTCTTACACCGGCGGTTTTAGTCTCCACGCCGCGCGACAGGGAGCGATGACCACCTCCGTGGAAATAAGTGCCCCAGCTCAGGATGTAGCCCGAAAAAATTTTTTATTGAATGATTTAAGTCCGGTGCGTCATCGTTTCGAAACCGCAGATGTCTTTGATTGGCTGCGCGGTTGTAACGAACGTTATGACCTGGTAGTCCTAGATCCACCCGCCTTTGTTAAGCACCGCTCTCATCTTGAACAAGGAGCTAGGGCCTATAAGGATATCAATCGCCTGGCTCTGGGCCTGGTGGAACCGGGAGGATTGTTGATGACTTGTTCGTGTTCGTCGCACGTTGACTGGTCCATGTTCCAAAAAATCCTTTACGGCGCGGCCCGTGAGGCGGACCGGCCGATCCAGGTTATTTCTCGTCACGGTCAACCCCTGGACCATCCCTTCAGTCTCTATCACCCTGAGGGAGAATATCTGAAGACTTTTTTGTTACGTGTGAACACAACCAATTAAAAAATAATCAGATTACCCCCGTAGGAATAATCGATCCAAATCTGCCAAACGTAATTGAATCCAACTGGGGCGGCCATGAGTGCATTGGCTACCATGTTGAGTGACCTCTATGTCGCGTAATAAGGCGTTCATCTCGGAGAGTGATAGACGACGTTGCGCACGCACTGAACCGTGGCACGCTAGGGTAGAGAGAAGATGATTGAAATGTTCGCTAACCTGTGTACTCACTCCGTATTCAGCAAAATCTGCCAAGACATCCTTGATAAGAGCAGCCACGTCTCCTTGTGCCAGCAAGGCGGGAACTTGGCGCGCCAATAGAGTTCCCTGTCCCAGTCGATCCACCTCCAAGCCTAGTTCGGCGAGTTCTGCGGCGCGCTCCACGGCGAGATCGGCAGCCTGTTCTCCTACTTCGACTGTGATTGGCATCAGTAACGATTGACGACGGAGTCCCGCTCCCAGTAACGCCGCCTTTAAGCGCTCATAAGTGATGCGTTCGTGAGCAGCGTGCATGTCTACCAGAATCAAACCATGAATATTTTCCGCCAGGATATAAATACCATGCAGTTGGGCCAAAGCGTAGCCCAGCGGCGGAATGGGTGTTGTAGCCTCTTCGACCTGCCTGGAAAAATTGAATGGAGAAACAGAGAGAGTCTGGAAAGATGGCGTATCCTTACCCTGATTCCGAGTTGATTCATCATCCGGTATCCGTCGTAGATAATCGACGCATGGTTCTTTTTCTTGGTCAAAGTCAACGACTTTTTCGTATTCGTCTCGGTCTACTCTGTTCCGAGTCGGTACGGTTGGCATGACGGCAGTTGTAATCTCGGTTGCGGGGCGTGTGGTTGCGAGAGCCTGACGCAATGCGCGCATCAAGAATTCATGGACGGTGCGCGAGTCACGGAAGCGTACTTCGTGTTTAGTCGGATGCACATTTACATCGATTCGCTCTGGATCGATGGCGAGGTATAGCACATAGGCCGGATGACGTCCTTGATAGAGCAGTTCCTCGTAAGCCTGGCGTGCGGCATGGGCGATCAAGCGGTCGCGGATGACGCGACCATTGACGTAAAAATACTGTTGATCGGGTTGCGAACGCGAGGCAGTTGGCAACCCCGCAAATCCCCACAGACGCAATCCTCCCGCCTCGAAATCCAGCCTCAGCATCGCGGCGGCGAAGTTCTCCCCCAATATTGCTGCGACCCGCCGCAACTCTCCTTCTGGCCCCTGTCCTGCCAGCAAAGTTTGAATGGGGCGACGGTTATGGCGCAGGGTGAAAGCGACTTCGATATGCGACAATGCCACGCGGCGGATGATTTCTTCAAGATGGTCAAACTCGGTACGCACACTTTTCAGGAATTTACGTCGCGCAGGTGTATTGTGAAACAAATCGTGGATTTCTACCGTGGTTCCTTCGGGATGGGCGGCGGGTGCCAATTGTTGTCCGCCACCTTCTAATGTCCAGGCATCCGCATTACCCCGCAACCGAGAAGTAAGACGTAACCTTGAGACCGACGCGATGCTCGGTAAGGCCTCGCCGCGAAATCCCAGGCTGGTCACTCGCTCTAGGTCGGTAAAATTAAGAATTTTGCTAGTGGCGTGACGTTCAAGCGCGAGTCGCAAATCATCAGGATGAATTCCACTGCCATCATCCCGCACCCGAATCAGGCGTAATCCTCCTTCCTCAATATCAATTTCTATCGCATGGGCATCAGCGTCCAGGCTATTCTCCAGCAGTTCCTTGACCACTGAGGCTGGACGTTCCACGACCTCACCAGCGGCAATTTGGTTGGCAATTTCAGGAGGGAGAAGATGGATGCGACATTGATGTGTTTCCCGCATGGACTTGTTCCTTGAAGTCTGTCATTGCAGACAAACTTTCCGAACCTGGTCATGAATTTGGCTTTACAAGTTACCAGCTTTAGTGGTGATGTTTATGATAGGTTCTTTAGGTTCTTGATGAATGTGGATTTCGGCATTGGGAAAGTGGGCATTAATTTTTGATTCCACCTCCTCGGTTACGTGATGCGCTTTTTCCAGGGAGATGCTCCCGCAGATTTCGAGCTGAAATTGAATAAAGACCGTGGTCCCAGCGCGTCGAGTTTTTAATTCGCTCACGCCACGCACCTCGGGATGTTCCCGCGCTAGACGGACAATGAGTTCGCGTTCCAGCTCGGGTAATTCTCGATCCATGAGAAGTTGTCCTGCTTCCCAGGCGATTTGACCTGCGCTGTATAAGACGTAAATTGCGATTCCAAGGGCGAGGATGGGATCTAGGTACTCCCAATCGAATAACCGTTCATAAGCCAGCGCCACTAATACTGCGCCGTTGGTGAGCAGATCAGTACCATAATGGAGGGAATCCGCACGGATAGCGGTCGAAGAAGTGACTCGGATTACTCGATGTTGAAAACGCAATAAAAGGTAAGTGGCGATCATTGCGAACACCATTACCATAATGCCAATTCCAGTGTTGGTTAATGGGCGAGGATGGAAAAGTCGATTTAGGGCCTCGCTGATCAGGAACATGCCTGAACCACCGATAAATAAAGCTTGAGCGAGTCCGGCCAGGGATTCTAGTTTCCCATGACCAAAACGATGTTCCCGATCAGCGGGCTGTAAAGCATAGTGTAGCGCCAGCAGGTTGGTGAGTGAGGCCAGTGTGTCGAGGAGCGAGTCAATTAGAGTGGCAAGCAGACTCGCGGCTCCGGTGGCCAGCCAAGCCCCAAGTTTGGCAAAAACCAGTATCATGGCGGTTGCCACCGAAGCGCGGCTCGCTCGGCGAAGGAGAACTCCCGCTTCCGAGGGAGAAACATTGGACAGTTCAGTCATGGAGCCTCGCGTTGAAATATGGCCATCTGGCGGTAATTGCCCTCACAGGGCGCAGATCAATAAAATCCAAATAAAATAATTGCTTGAGCATCAAATTATGACCAACTTCACCCATAAGCATAATCATTTTTCTCTTCAGTATAAGGTCATTCTCGCGGTGGCGGGCGTATATTTACTTATATTATTAGTTGTTACTCTGGTATCTATTCCTAATCGGCGTGCTAATTTAATGCGTAGCATTCAGGAAAACGTAGAGGATATCGCTAATAATTATTTCGATAACCTAAATTTACTCATGCTAACGAAAAGCATTTCCAGTCGTCACATCCTTGAAGAAAGGTTGAACACGCGACCAGGAATCGAAGAAATTCGAATGGTGCGCGGTGACAAAATTAATCAAGCATACAACACTCCTGGCCTGGATGGGCCACGGGATGAATGGGATCATCGCGCCCTTGGCGGAGAACAACAGGCACATGTAAAAACAGGGCCAGCGGGGCGATCCTTGACGGTACTCATCCCCATGACCTCCTCCACGAATACCCGCAGCACCAACTGCGTTACCTGCCACGCAGACACCACTGGTCAAGTGCTGGGGGCGGTGCGAGTGACTTACTCTTTGGCCAATGATGATAGCGTTTTCGCACGGGAAAACTGGACCACGATTGGGCTATCAATGATGTTACTGGGCGTAGGAGTCGCGCTAGTGGGATGGCTGCTGCGGCGGATTATCCTTGCACCGATTGAAAACTTTTAGGACAAGCTGCTGTTCATTGAACGCGAAGCCGATTTCATTCATCGAGTCGAGGTTGTGTCCAATGATGAACTCGGAGCTACCGCCACTATCATTAACAAACTACTTGCTAAATTTCATGACATTCTTATCGAGATGGCTGAGAGTTCGACACAACTTTCTTCCCAAGCCAATATGATGTCCGCCCACTCTGAAGAAACCAATCAACGTGTGGGCCGTCAGCAGGCAGAACTAGAGCAGTTAGCCACCGCGATCAACAAGATGTCCAGCACCGTTCAAGAGGTAGCACGTAATACGGCTTCCGCCGCCGATGCTACTCAGCAAGCGAATCAGCAGGCAAACCAAGGACATCAGGTGGTGGAGGATACCATCGTCGCCATTGACGCCCTGGCTAGGGAGGTGAAAGGAGCAACGGCCGTTATCCATCAACTTGAGCAGGAAAGCGCCAATATTGGAACAGTCCTAGACGTGATTCGCGGGATTGCTGATCAAACTAATCTTCTGGCCTTGAATGCCGCCATTGAGGCCGCACGGGCCGGTGAACAGGGGCGTGGTTTTGCAGTGGTAGCCGACGAGGTAAGAACCCTGGCATCACGCACCCAGCAATCGACTCGTGAAATTCAAGCATTGATTCAACGTCTCCAGAGTGGTGCGAATCAGGCCGTAGCAGCCATGGAGCAGGGTAGCCGGACTGCTGAGGCGGGAATGACCCAAGCAGCTCGTGCTGGCAATGCGCTGGACGAGATCCGTCGGGCAGTGGCAATACTCAACGATCTCAACATCCAGATTGCTACTGCCATTGAAGAACAGAGCGCGGTAGCCGGAGAGATTAACCGCAACGTCACTAATATCTCGATGTTCGCCCACGAAACCGCCCGTCAAACCGAATCGACTAGCTGTGAAATGTACAATTTGTCGGAAAGTCTATACCAGCTCACGGTTCGCTATACCACTAACGAAAAAAACCCCTTCGATTTCGATGCCGCTAAGAGCGCCCATTTGGCCTGGAAAAGCCGTCTGCGTTCTTTCATGAACGGTGCCGGTCCGCTTACCCGTGAGCAGGCGGTTTCTCATCAACATTGTCAGCTCGGAAAATGGTATTACTCGCAAGGAAACAAATATGGTCATATTCCTGAAATGCGTCAACTGGAGCAACCTCATGCTGCGCTTCATAACACCATTAAGGAAATTTTACGTCTCAAAGAAGCGGGTAATACTCTTGCTGCGGAAGCAGAGTACAACAAAATTGAGTCTCTTTCTAAAAGAATAGTTGAATTATTAGACCTGATTCAGGTCAAAATGTTGGATAACTAGATTTAATATTAAGGTTTTTTTCCATTATCTTCTGAATCGCGTCTTTTCAACTTTGACAACAAGATGGCGCTCGAAAATAAAAATAAAAGCAACACTATTAGCATAGATACGTTAATTAAAAGGACTCCGATCCAAACGCAGGTAAGAGTAGCTACAATGATCCCTAACCATGCGAAAAAAAGTCTTCCCAGTTCCCAAGGAATAAATTTTTTCTTGTTGTTCTTATAAAAACCATCATACCCATATCTTTTTTCTTTTTTCATGTAATCTAAGAATTCTTCTGGATTATTAAAGCTGAGATCGTCATCAAGATTAGAATTAAGGCATTTGTCTTGTAGATATTCCCGACATACTTGCGGACGTTTTTCATAAATGTTGCAAAGATTATTTTTTAATGCCTTGCAGGGAGTTTTAAATTCAATGTACCAAACATTCTCGTCATCAACCCACACGGAAACATTTTCGTGAAGTAAAAACCAAATGATATAATCACAATCTTCGTCATTTTCTGGCGGATCAATTTCGTGGTTGATATGTAAGCAACATTTCGCGCATCCGCCACAGAGAATTTTATTTTTTTCAGGAGAGACTACCGGTAAACTTTCCAGAAAATTTTTGCGTGAACTGTTTATGAGGGAATGCCTGTCGATGGCAATAATTTCTCTTTTTGTTCTTGATGTCATTGAAGGGTTATTAATTAAACGTTGAGGAATGATGATGGAAATTCATGTTAAAACAAAATGGCACAAAGCGGAGAATAAATCCATTGAAGATATTGCCAGTGTACTGGCACTCACTACCTGGAAGGTAGGCGTGCGTGCCGTTGATCATATCGGTGATGAAAATTTTCAGTTTACGACCATTCAGAATCGTTTTGCGGTATTGGAAGAAATTTTAATTTTTTTAATCCAGATAATGGACCGCTGGAGCCATGAACGGATGGATGATGGCGAACGTGAACGTCTAGTCACAGACGTAGTTATGCAGTTAGCGGCGACCATTGATGAAAATCAAAATGACTGGATCGGCGTGGGTAATTATCGCTCCGCTTTTTTCGCTCGTTTTAATGAACGAGGACAAGAATATGCCAATTTTTCTTTCTCTCAAGATGAACCAGGATATCAATTTCGTCGTTATCTGGGCGAACGGGTATTGGCAGTCATGGGAGAAGAGAATGGCAACCGTTGGGTAATCGATCAGGTCATGGAGATTGAAATTCCCGATGCAATCAAAACGCTGCGTCGTAGTTTTCAGGGATTGATCTTAGATTCTACGACGCGCGGGCATTCCACCCGCGCGACCCTGGATTAAAAAATTATTCGAATTTATATTCCTTTTCCTTGAGCTTGGCATGCGCCGCCGCGAGGCGCGCAATCGGTACTCGCGGACCGGAACAAGAAACGTAATTCAGGCCCACGTATTGGCAAAAACGAATTGAAGCCGGATGCCCTCCCTGCTCGCCACAAATGCCTACCTTCAATGCTGGATTGGTGTTCCGCCCCCACTCTACTGCGAGTTTCATGAGTCGGCCAACACCATTCACATCTAAAACCTCGAAAGGATTATCCTTGAGTATGCCGTTTTCGTTGTAGAACGGCAGGAACTTGTTTTCTGCGTCCTCGCGGGAGAAGGAAAAAGTTGCTTGGGATAAATCATTAGTACCAAAGGAGAAAAATTCCGCAGAAGCTGCCAGCCGGTTAGCGCGCATACAGGCCCGCACCACCTCGATCATGGTGCCAAACTTGAAGGGGACTGTTAGGCCATAGGCTGCTTCCACTTCAGCGCGTGTCTTATCGACAATAGCGCGTACGATTTCTAGTTCCTGGGCGGTACAAACCTGGGGCACCATAATTTCTGGATTGACTGGCACACCAGCCTTGACGCACTCGGCGGTGGCTTCAAGCACTGCGCGAACCTGCATCCGATAGATCTCGGGATAGGTGATTCCCAACCGTACTCCGCGATGACCAAGCATTGGATTGACTTCCTGGGTCTCACGCACCTTGCGCAGTATCTTTTGTTTTGCAGCCAGTACCTGCTCGCCAGAACGGGTAGCGCAGAGTTGATGCAGGCTGGATAGCAGGGTTCCGATGGCCTCCTGGGCTGATTCCGCGATGCTCGAATCAAGCAGCCGCAAAGTATCGACAAGTTGGTCCATGCCTTGGGCTGTGGTGCGCAGGTTACGCAAATTTTCGATTTCGTCGCGGAGTTGATTCTCGGAAGGCAGAAATTCATGAATGGGAGGATCTAGCAAGCGCACGGTCACCGGACGTGGTGCCATCATCGTGAATAATTCAATGAAATCCTGACGCTGGATGGGCAACAGTCGATCCAGGGCCGACTGTCGGGCTGCTTGATCGTCGGCCATGATCATTTCCACTACGATGGGCAAACGGTCGATAGCATTGAACATGCGCTCGGTACGGCATAGACCAATGCCCATGGCACCGTAATTCAGGGCGCGTTGAGCGTCCTTGGGGGTATCAGCATTTGCCATCACCTTGAGGGTGGCAATCTCATCGGCCCAGGACAGCAGGGTGATCAACTCCTCGGTAAACTCGCCTTCAACGAGCGGTACCTCGCCAAGATAGACATCGCCAGTACCACCATCAATGGTGATGAGATCACCCTCGGAAAGAGTTTGCGCGCCAATAAATGCCTTACGTGCCTGAACATCGACATGAATGCCGTTCGCACCCGTCACGCACGGCTTGCCCATGCCACGCGCCACTACGGCGGCATGCGAAGTCTTGCCGCCACGCGAGGTCAGAATTCCCTGGGCGGCAAAAAAGCCATGAATATCCTCGGGCTTGGTCTCCTCGCGGAGCAAAATGACCTTAGTGCCAAGTCGACCCTGGGTCTCGGCGCGGTCGGCGTCAAAGACGATTTGACCATAGGCGGCACCTGGAGAGGCGGGTAATCCTTGCGCAATGGGTTCGGACTTGAATCGACGATCAAGGCGTGGAAACAAAAGTTGATCCAGATCATCGGGACGAATGCGGAGCAACGCTTGTTCTCGATGAATCAGACCTTCCTTGACCATTTCTACCGAGGTTCTCACCATGGCGTGGGCGTTCATCTTGCCATTACGGGTTTGCAGGCAGTACAGGACACCTTTTTCAATGGTGAATTCAAAATCCTGCACTTCTTTGTAATGATTCTCCAGGCGTTGGCGTAACTCAATGAGTTGACTATGAATTTCTGGCATTTCATCTCTCATTTCCGCTACCGGCTTAGGAGTGCGGATGCCAGCTACTACGTCCTCGCCTTGGGCGTTGACCAGGTATTCGCCGAAGAATTCATTTTCGCCCGTGCCTGGATTGCGGGTAAAAGCTACTCCGGTAGCGGAGTCATTGCCCATGTTGCCAAAAACCATGGTGCAAATATTCACCGCCGTACCGTTCGCCATATCCTTGGTAATCTTGAATTCACGTCGATAATCGACAGCGCGTCTGCCCATCCAGGAATTGAATACCGCTTGAATGGCAATTTTGAGCTGTTCGTTGGGGTCTTCAGGGAAATCGTGTCCTGTATGTTCCTTCACCACCGTGAGGAAGCGAGTGGCCACATTTTCAAGATCAGTACTAGTCAGATCCAGATCAGACTTGGCACCGGCGTTGGCCTTGACCTCTTCTAGCTGGCGGTCAAACTTTTCGTCGGGCACGCCGAGGGCAACTTTGCCAAAAAGCTGAATGAAGCGCCGATAGGAATCGTAACCAAAACGTTCATTGCCGGTTTGGGCAATGAGCGCGCGCAGGGTGGTGGGGTTAAGGCCAAGATTGAGAATGGTATCCATCATCCCAGGCATGGAGATGGCGGAACCAGAGCGCACCGATACCAGCAACGGATTCGTAGCCGAACCAAAGCCCTTACCCGTAATCTGCTCTAGGTCAATTAAATGGGCGTGGACCTGTTCCATCATACTAAGAGGGAAGCCGCCATTGTCCAGATATGCTAGGCACGCCTCGGTAGTAATGACAAAACCAGGAGGAACGCGTAGACCGATCTGGGTCATCTCGCAGAGGTTCGCACCCTTGCCACCAAGCAAATGCTTGTTTTTACCATTACCGGTGGTAAATGCATAAGCGTATTGTTTATTTTCACTCATCTGTGTCTCCGAGAAATCCACGGATTTAGCCGTAGGGATGATAAGGAGACGGTTTCGCAACCGTCAGTAAAAAATGTCGGTCTTTCCCGGCTGTCAGTCCTTGCGGATCTGGTGACGGAGAACCTTGCGGTTCCCGCTTACCTCGCCAATGTTGTAACTCAGCTTCAGTTTGATGTTTTGAATCTTGTTAGGAGTTACGCAGTTGAATTTGTAACTATATATAGAGATTTAATTTTTTCTGTCATTCTGCACGCAGTCGCAGAACGCAGAATCTATGTAGATGGATTCTGCGACTCCGCTTCGCGCAGAATGACTTACTATTTTTCAACTGCGTAATTTCTAAGATTATAGGAGTTACGCAATTGAAAAAATAGGTTCAACATTTTCAATAGGTTGTAAAAGATAACCATTTAGTAACTTTCTAGCAAAATCAAACAGTTAAAGTTTAATTGCGTAACTCCTAAAGATTATACAATGATATAATTTTTGGAAAAAAGTTTAAAATGTGTTATTCATTATATTTATCAATATGTTAACTAATCTAGCGAGTTGGTAACTATGAAGAACCGCTAAGTTGTAACCGTTTGACGCAGACGTTGATTAATTAAAATGCGATCAGCGAATCCCATACCCGATTTTTATCGGCGTGCTATCGGTCAGCTTGTTTGCCCTAGAGCCTGTTAACACAAAAAGAGGAGTAAAAACATGATATTAACCGTGATAATTTTTGAAAAATTGGAATATGTCACATTTCCACGTTGACGTGGTAATAGCTTTTCAATTTTTTCAAAAATTATCGCAGTTAATATCATGTTTTTACTCCTCTTTTTGTGTTAACAGGCACTACTATTCCTAATCTCCTCAATTTCGCGGTCATATTTATCCCAGAACTGCGTGTTCATTTGGATTTCTGCGGCATACTCCTCCAGAAAGGAGATTCTGGTATTCCAGCCATCGGCTAGGAGATGTGATAGGCATTCTTTATCTTTGAGCTTGTGGAAACTTCCTTTGCCTTTTTGCTTACGACTGTCGCAGTCACCCGTTTTAATTTTTTCCCAATGACACTTGAACAGTTCCTGAATCGCAGACTGAAGCTTCTCATATGTTGTTGCTAAAGTTTCATTATCCGATTTGAACGTTACTTCTTTCTGAATAATTATGTCTCCTGTATCCAGTCCTTCATCCAAATAGTGAATCGTCACGCCTTTTGGAGAGTCTTCTATAAAGCTCCAGAAATTTGGATCTGCGCCACGATTCCATGGCAAGTAAGAATTATGGAGATTTACTGCTTTGAGGGGCAATTTGCTAAGAACGTCTGCTTTAATAATGTGCCGATAACCGTAACTGACAAGAAACCCAACTTTATTGCGGTCGATAAATTTTGTAGTAATTTTGTCGGATGTTTGAATTACAGATTTCTCTTGCCTACTCAGCCAATTGAAAAGCGGTGAATCTATTTCACCGAGAAACAGAACTGTGCTGTGCTGTGCTGTGCTGTGCTGTGCTGTGCTGTGCTGTGCTGTGCTGTG